>JBCBSO010000106.1:0-9323 GCA_039819205.1 Actinomycetota bacterium | reverse complement strand
ATTGTCGATCTGTTCGGCGCCCAGGTGGCTGGTGGCCTGTACGTGTCACCGCGAGCGTGGGAGCCGTGGGTCATGGCAACCGCGCGAGGCCACGATGTGGAGCGCTGCATCATGACGGCGCAGGCGCCGACGCTGCGAGTCGGCGGCGCCGACTCGCCGGACGCGATTGCCGAGCTGCTGTGGGATGTCGATGGCCTCGAGCACAGGTACGGCGAGTTCGTCGACGTGTGGTCGCCAGCACTCAGCGAGGCCTCCGCGCCAGCCGACTCGTTGCGCGCAGCGTTTGCTGCATCTCGTGAACTCGAGGTGTTGTTGCGTGACGATCCGTTGCTTCCTTCTGAGCTCGCTCCCGGGAGCAACGCCGCACGCGCGCGTGCGCTGTACGTCGAACTGCTCGACGTGTTCGCCGAGCACGATGCGGTCGCCCGAGCCAACATGTTTCGCTCGTATCGCGCCGTGATCGACCGTGCGCTCGCGCAAACTGCACACGAGTTCTGGGCGTGGGCCTACGAACACACCTCGGAGCCGTCCAGGTCCCAGTCGACCTAACGCTGTCCGTACCGGGTGCTGGGCTGATGCAGCCGTCGGCGTGCTGGGTAGGGTCGGCGACATGGCTGCACCCAAGGTGAACGACAAGATGGAATACCGCCGGCTGGGCAACAGCGGGCTCAAAGTGAGCGTGTTGTCGTTCGGCAGCTGGGTCACCTTCGACACGCAACTCGACGACTCGCTGGCGGTTGACTGCATGGCCGCAGCTGGCGAGGCGGGGTGCAACTTCTTCGACAACGCCGAGGCGTACGCCGGCGGCAAGAGCGAGGAGATCATGGGTCGCGCCTTGCGCGAGCTCGATTGGCCGCGGTGGTCGTATGTGGTGACCACCAAGGTGTACTGGGGCCTGCAGCGCGGTGTGCCCAACATGGAGTTCACGCTGAACCGCAAGTACCTGATGCAGGCGATCGAAGGTTCGCTCGAGCGGTTCGGGCTCGACTTCGTCGACGTGTTGTATTGCCACCGCGCCGACCCCGACACGCCGATCGAAGAAACCGTGTGGGCGATGCACGACATCATCACGTCGGGCAAGGCGTTGTACTGGGGAACCAGCGAGTGGACCGCCGATGAGATCCGCGCCGCGATCGACATCGCCGACCGCCACCACCTGCACCGGCCAGTGACGGAGCAGAGCCAGTACAACCTGCTCGAACGCACCAAGGTCGAGATCGAATACGCGCGCATCAACGCGGAGTTCAACTATGGCAACACCATCTGGAGCCCGTTGGCGTCGGGGTTGCTCACCGGGAAGTACCGCGACGGGATCCCCGAGGACTCGCGCGGTGCGCTCGAGGGCTACGAGTGGCTGGCCAAGCGCCTGTCGAACGACGACGCGATCGCCCAGGTGGAGAAGCTGCGGCCGATCGCCGACCGTCTCGGTTGCACCATGGCCCAGCTGGCGATCGCCTGGTGCACCAAGAACCCGCACGTGTCGTCGGTGATCACCGGCGCATCGAAGGTGTCGCAGGTCGAGCAGAACTTCGGCGCTGTCGATGTGATCCCGCTGCTCACCGACGAGGTCAAAGAAGAGATGGAAGCCGCCCTGGCCTAACGCCCGTCCGAAAAACCGGGGATATGCCGCACGACGCGCCTGTTTCCGCGAACAGAACCGATCACGCTCCGAAAAACCGGGGAATCTCGGCGCGCGGCGCCTGATTTCGCGAAGAGAAGCGTGCGGGGAGACGGGTCAGGTCGTCAGCGGGAGCCAGTCGAGGGTGCGTTCGACCGTCGCAGCGATCTGGCCCGCCATGAAGTGATCGGTCATCGGAATGGTGACCAACTCGACGCCCGACTGGATGTCCTCCGGCCACGACGCAACGGCGCGCGCTGCCGCGTCGGGGTCGCAGAACTGATCGTGTTGCGGCACGGCGATCAACGTTGGGACCGCTGTGGTGAGCTCGATCGGACGGACCGTGAGCGGGGGAGCGATGAGTACCAGCGCATCAGGCGGAGTGACGGCGCCCGACGCCACGGCATCGAGCGAGGCCAGTGCGCCGTAGCTATAACCGATCAGCAGCAGCGGCTTCGGTGAGCGATCGGCACGCAGCGCGGCGAGCGCGGCGGCGACGTCGGCCGCCGCTGCGTCGAGGCCTGCGGTCAGGTCGTCTGACGGCTGGCGCAGCGCGTCGCGGAAGTCGAAGCGCAGCGTACGCACCTGACGCTCAGGGAGCGCAGTGAAGAACGCGTCGACCACGGTGTTGAACCGATCGCCGCCGTAGGCCGGATGAGGGTGGCACAGCACTGCGTCAGCGGTGCCGTCGGTCGGACCCGCCACATCGGCGATGAGCGTGACCCCCTCGTCGGTGTCGATCGAGATCGTCTGAGAAGCACTCACGACCAGCGACGGTACCCTCCACCGCCATGGCCGACGCCGACCAGCTCGACAAGCTGCCCATCAAGATGCTCAACGATCGGGTACTGGTGAGAATTGCCGATCGCGCAGGCGAACGAACCTCCACCGGCGGCATTGTCATCCCGGCGACCGCACAGGTTGCCAAGCGTCTCGTGTGGGCGACCGTCGTTGCCCAAGGCCAGAACGTTCGTGCCTGCGAGATCGGCGACAAGGTGTTGTTCAGCCCCGAGGACCGCTACGAGGTCGAGGTGCAAGGTGAGGACTACGTGATGCTGCGCGAACGCGAGCTACACGCGGTGGCCGCAGAACGTATAGAGGCGTCTACCGGTCTCTATCTCTAGGCTGCCGGCATGCCCGAGACGATGTCGATCGACGCCACAATCGAGCAGCTCGACGCGGTGCGCTTCGATCATGCCGGCTTGGTGCCGGCGATTGCGCAGGACGTCGAGAGTGGCGACGTGTTGATGATGGCGTGGATGAACGCCGAGTCACTCGCCATGACCCTGGCCGAGGGGCGAATGGTGTACTGGTCGCGCAGCCGCCAAGAGCTGTGGCGCAAGGGTGACACAAGCGGCGATCTGCAGTACGTGCGCGAGGCGCACTACGACTGCGATGGCGACACCCTGCTGTTCAAGGTCGAACAGGTCGGCGGCGGCGCCTGCCACACCGGCGCGCGCACCTGCTTCTACCGCGCCTTCGGCTGATGCGCGCACAACCAAGCAAGGACGAGTTTCGTCAGCAGGCAGCGGAGCACGGCGTGGTGCCGGTGTGGGTCGAGATGCTCGCCGACCTCGAGACGCCCGTCGCTGCGTTCGCCAAGCTGGTCGGCGACGACGAGGGGTTCCTGCTCGAGTCGGTCGAGGGCGCCGAGCGGTGGGCCCGATTCTCCTTCGTCGGGTGGAACGCAACAGCCACGCTGACGCTGCGAAATGGTGTCGTCGATGTCCAGGGGCCGGTGCCACCCGTGCCCACCGACCAAGGCATCTTGGCATCACTCGATGCGCTCCTCGACCAGATCAGCAGCCCGACCGTCGATGCGCTGCCGCCGCTGCACGGCGGGCTCGTTGGCTTCCTCGGCTACGACGTGATCCGTGAGGTCGAACGGTTGCCCAACGTGCCGACCGACGACCGGGACCTACCGGATGCAGTGATGTCGGTGATCGGATCGCTGGCGGCGTTCGACCACTGGCGTCAGCGGGTCTTCCTGATCGAGAGCGTGCCGACCGGCGGTCTCGACGCCGACGAGGTCGACGCTGCGTACGACGCAGCGGTCGAGCGAGCGCGAGCGAGCGCCGAGCGGTTGGCGCAGCCGCTGCCGTATGTGCCGGTCGATCCCCCGGCGCCGGGCGAAGCGCCCCCTGCGGTTCGCTCGACGATGCCGTCGGGTGACTATCAGCGGGCAGTCGAAGTCGCCAAGGATCACGTTGTCGCCGGCGATGTGTTCCAGGTGGTGCTGGCGCAACGCTTCGACCTCGAGCTCGGCGCAGACCCGTTCGACGTGTATCGGGTGCTGCGCCAGGTGAATCCGTCGCCGTACATGTATTTCGTGCGGCACCCCGAGTTGACGATCGTTGGATCGTCGCCGGAGCCGATGGTGCAGCTCCTCGGCCGCACGGTGGTCTCTCGACCGATCGCCGGCACCCGACGGCGCGGACGCACCGACGAGGACGATCGCCGGATGGCGGCCGAGCTGATCGAGCATCCGAAGGAGCGTGCGGAGCACGTGATGTTGGTCGACCTGGCGCGCAACGACGTGGGTCGAGTTGCGCAGTTCGGCAGCGTCGAGGTCGATGAGCTGATGACGCTCGAGCGCTACAGCCACGTGATGCACATGACGTCGCAGGTGTCGGGGCACCTACGCGACGGGCTCGGCCCGATTGACGTGTTGCGGGCCACGCTGCCCGCCGGAACGGTCAGTGGCGCGCCCAAGGTGCGGGCGATGGAGATTATCGACGACCTCGAACCGGTGAAGCGTGGGCCCTATGCGGGTGTGGTGGGGTACGTCGACTGGTCGGGAAATCTCGACACGGCGATCGCTATCCGCACCATGTTCGTCGCTGCGGACGGAACGACCGCCAGTGTGCAGGCTGGTGCAGGCATCGTTGCTGACTCGGTGCCCGACGACGAAGACCTTGAATGCCGGAACAAGGCCGCCGCGCTGCTTGCGGCGATTCCGGCTGCGCGCCGAATGACGGCAGCCCGTCGCGACTCCGGCACCTCCGCCTGAGTTGCTGTTCCCGCCGGCGTGCGCTAACCGATAGCGAGCGCGATCAGGAAGATCAGTGCCAGGCCGCCGAACACGATCGTGATGGCGGTGGACATCAGCAGCAGAAGTGGGAACGTGGTGATCGCCCGCATGGCGGAAGCGAGCGCTCGGAATTGTTGTGAACGTCCGGCGATGTGGCCCTGCATGTTGTCGAACGTCCGCGACATCACCACGGCGCTCTGTTCTTGCACGCCGTCACTTGTCTCGATGGTCTCGATGATCACCTGCGACGACCGGGTGTCACCGCTGATCAGCTCGCGCAGCTCCAGCAGCATCTCGTTGCTGCGCGCCCGCAGGCGAATCAAGCGGAACATCGCCACCACGATCGATCCGATGGCCACGATGGCGAAGAACCCGCCGAGGATGATCCACACGGTGCGTACGCCACCATCGAGGGCGGCGAGACCGAGGGCGAAGCTGGCCAGGCAGACCAGCGTGACGACCATCAACGCGCCGCCGGCGAGTGCGGTGCCGCGGCGAACGAGCAACAGCACCGTGTCGACAGCGCGCTGGGCGAGCGCCGCCGGCCGCGGTCCGGCCTCGCTGACGTCGTCGGGTTCGATTGGGTCGTCGCTCATCGGAACGGCAGTGTGCCAGGCAAACTGGTGCAATGGACACAGCGCCGTTCGATCCCGACTCGGTTCTCGACGCCGACGCCCGCGATGTCGTGGTGGTCGAAGGGCCCGACGCCCGCACCTATTTGCATTCTCAACTGTCTCAGGACATCGAGATGCTCGACGTCGGCGGGCACGCCTGGTCGCTCGTGCTTGCCCCGAACGGCAAGGTCGAGGGCTTGCTGCGCGTGGCGCGTACCGCCGATGAGCGGTTCGAGTTGGCCACCGACGCAGGATTCGGAGAGTCCCTCGTGGCTCGGTTGGAGCGCTTCAAGATCCGTGTCAAGGCAGAGCTGGCGTTGCGGCCCGCAGCCGTTGCCGAGCCGTCACCGGCGGCGGAGCAGGGTCGTGTGGCGGCGGGATGGCCGCGCCTCGGGGCGGAGATCGTGCCGGGCGAGACGATCCCGGCAGTGATCGGCGTGCTCCCATTGCTGGTCAGCTTCACCAAGGGGTGTTATCCGGGCCAGGAGCTGGTGGAACGCATGGACAGCCGCGGCGCCGACGCCCCGCGCACGCTGCGGGTGTTCGACGATCTCGTCGACGCTGTTCCCGGCGACGACCTCGTCGATGCGAGTGGCGCGGTGGTCGGGACGGTCACGTCGGTGGCCGGAGGGACGGCGCTGGGCTATGTGAAGCGCGGTGCGCGGCTGGGTCGCGATCCGCAGCTGGGCGATCAGCCGAAGGCGTAGGCGCCGCGCACAGACACGCGCACGTCGATGCGTCCCGACGAGTTGGTCGGGCCGCCGATGCCGTCGAGACCCAGCCAGGCGACCAGCGCATCCTGGTGACTCGGACGGAGCCGTGCGCACCCCTTGCTTTGCGGGCTGGTGGGCACGTTGTTCGCTCCGTGAATCGCTTGACCGCGATCGAAATACAGCGGCCGGTACATGTTGCCGTTGAGCGGGTTGTCGGCGTCGACCGGATAGGTCGAGGAGTTGTGCCAGCCGCCGTTGTGATTGGCCGGGTCGTAGCGGAACGCCCGCGTCCGCTCCTGTAGGCGGGTTTCGTGCCCCGCTTCTCCCGTCGAGGTGGGGAACACGAACACCAGGCGGTCGCCCTCGCCGGCGAACATCACTTGGCAGGTGCGGTCGATGACGATCCACCGACCGTCGGCTGCGGTGAACGGCGGCACGGGCAATTCCTCGGTGGCGAAGAGTCGCTCTTCGTCGGCGCTGCCGGCTTCCATGTCGCTGCGGTTGACTTCCATGCCGAGCGCGGTCCGTGCGGCGCACAGTCCTCGGCGGGTGACCGGCCCGGAGATGCCGTCGACCGGCATTTCGGGGAAGCCGAGCGGCGTGAGCAGCGCGTTCAGTCGGTGTTGCTGGCCGCCGACCGATGCGAAATTCTCTTGGGCGACAATGGCTGCGTTGCGCTCGAGGCGCTGGGTGCCGCTGATGTCGTCGAGGCCGTTGTCGACGCACACGTCGAGCAGTTCGCCGGGATGAATTGTGTTGTCGGGTCGGCCGTTCTCGGCGCGTAGCGCAGCGGGGGTCGCAAGTTCGTCTTCGCGGCTGGAGGCGATGGCCCCGAGCGAGTCGCCGATTCGTACCTGCACGACGCACTCTGGATCGAACACGTCGAGCGGTTCGGTGGTCGACGTGGTCGGGGCCGCGGTGGTGGTCGACTCGTCGACAGCGTCGGTCGTTTCGGGGGATTGGGCGACCGCATCGTCGACGTTGGCGGTCGGCTCGGGTCCGGAGGCGCCGTCAGCCGCGCCAGTGCGGATCTCGGTGGCGCTGTCGCTACCGCTGGACACGGTTTGGGTGCACGCACCGAGCAGCAGCGCGCCGCAGACGACCTTGGCCGCGATCACGCTGCTCCGACGACCCCGCATCGCTGTAACGCTACTGTCACATTTCCGCTGGCGGGCGTCGCGGCGAGACATTTGACGTTCCGCTGACGAGGCTGCTGAGCAGGGCGTTTAGCGAATCGTAATCGTCCGTGAGTCACTCCCGCCGGGGCCCGTGACCACGAGCGCAGCGGCCTGGCCCGGTGATGCGCACAGGTTGTGCCCGTCGTTGGGTCCCTTGGCCCGGTCGACGCCGCCGAGAGTGAGCGTGGCAGCATCGCCGTTCTCCGACGCCCACACCAACCGCACGGGGCTGCCCACCGAACACAACACGCCAACTGGCGGCGCCGCCTGACCGAAACGGATGATCCGCGGTGCCGCCGGTGGCGGGGGCGGCGGTGGCGGCGGCTCCGTGGTGGTGGTGGTCGTTGTTGTGGTGGTGGTCGTGGTCGCCGCTGGCGGCGGCGGTGGCGGCGGCGGTGCCGTGGTGGTTGTGGTGGTCGCCGTCGCACTCGGCGGTTGGGCCACCGGCGGTGCCGGCGTGGCGGGCGGCGCGGCCGGCGGTGGCGTCGGTTGTTGGATGCTCGGTTCGTCGGGTTCAGGTGGCGCCGCGGCCGGTGGTGGCTCGGTGGGGGGAGCGGTCTCGGCGATCGTCGTGGGCGCAACCGTTGATGTTGTGGTCGACGAGCTCGTGCTGGTCGATGACGTACTGCTGCTGGTCGACGTATCGGCGGCGGCGAGTGCCTCGGCGTCGTCGTCGGCGTCGGGTGCCTCGGTCGGATCCGGCTCGACGGGGCCGTCGTTAGCCACGGCCAGGACTCCATCGGTGGTGGCCGTGTCGTCGCCCGCAACGAGAATCAATCCGCCGATACCGAGCAGGACGATCAGCGCCGCGGCCGCGGCGACGAATGCCCCCCGGCGACGGCGCCACAGCGGGATCGCACTATCACCAGAACCGTCGCCGTCGTCGCCAGAACCGTCGCCGTCGTCATCATCGCCGCCGTCGTCATCGCCCGATCCGTGGCCACCGCCGGCACGGGTGGCCGCCACCGCGGCGACATCGCCGTCAGGTGGCGGGAGCTCGGTCGTCGCAGGCCCGTCGACGACCGTGTTCACCTCGGTGGGGGTATCGGCGATCGTGCTCTCTGACCCGTTGGCCGGCGCCATCTCGCTGGTCGGCGTCTCGCCGCTTGGGGCATCACTTGGCGCGCTGTCAGCCGAACCCTCGGCGCCGTCGACTGACTCGGGTGGTGCGCCGACCTCGCCCACGTCGATACCGGCGGCACGCAGGCCGTCGGCGACGCGCGAGCGCAGCAGAATCGGGACGGCAGCGACCGGCATGGCCGAGAACAACGTGTGTGGCGCGACCATCGCCGTGCGCCGATTGGAGCATTCGTCGCACTGCTTGCGGTGCCGCTCGATCGTGCGCAACAGCTTGGCATCGAACCCGCCGCCCTCTGGAAGTACGGCGGCGAGTTTGGAGCACTCCGGGTTGCCGCGATGCCAGAGCAGCAACGCGCCGATGGCGTTGCCGAGGCGATCGCGCATGCGGAACAACTGTTGGTGGGCGGTGTTCGGCTCGATGCCCATTTCCTCGGCGATCTCGGCCGGCGTGAGCCCGTGGCGGAGATGCAGGTCGAGCAGGCTGGCGTCGCGTTCGCCAAGGGCGACTGCGGCGGCACCGACCAACTCGTCGCGTTCGATGTCGCCGACCGCGACCCCCGGGTCGGCGCCGGCGGCGCGCGCGTCGGCACGGCCGAGCACAGCGTCGGGAGAACCAGCGTCGTGCATGCCGGTCACGACGTCGTCGCCCTCTGGTCGGGCTCGACTGTTCTTGCGGAGGTGGTCGAGGGCACGGTTGCGAGAGATACGCAGAATCCAGCCGCCGAATGCGTCGGGGTTGTCGAGCTTGCCCAGCCGTTCCCACGCCGCGATGAACACGTCTTGGGATACGTCGGCCGCCGCGTCGTCGTTGCGCACCACGTTGCGGGCGACGTCGAAGACTCGGTCGAACCAGCGCTCGAACAGCTCACCGAACGCGCCGGAGTCGCCATCGCGTGCATCGATGACGAGTTGCGCGTCGGAGCGCGCCGCGGCCGGCATGGACTCCACGTTGTCACAGCGAGCCATGTCCTCGGTAGCGCGTAGTTGAAGCGATCATCACCCGTCCTGACGGACGAGCGGCTCCGGCCTTACGCGAATGCTGTGACCGTTGGGGTCAGACCCCTCGTGTCACAGGTGTGACACGAGGGG
>JBCBSO010000105.1:0-9376 GCA_039819205.1 Actinomycetota bacterium | reverse complement strand
GCTCGTTGTGTCCAGCACCTCCACACTCGGTGACTCGGAGTTTGGTGAACCGATGTCAGAGGACGCCGAAGTCTTCTACGACGGGGTGGCCAACATCGGGTACGTCCGGGCACATCCTGGGATCGGGACGCCGGACAACATCGACTGGATTTCATTCACCGAGGACGACACCGGCCAGAGCTGGGACTATCTCTTCACGTACTCGAGCGCCGACCCGCGCGTCGCCTTGACCGCAATCGGGGTCGATGCGGAGTGGGAGAGTCTCGGGCGCGAGGTGATCGAGGCGCTCGGCGACGGGCCGGTCGAAACTGAGCACATCGTGGTCGAGGTTGACACCGCTGATCTCTTCGTTGGCTCCGGCGACGAGCTCGATGAGATGTCTGGCGCGATGGCCGAGATGGGCGATGCCATCGTGGCCTCATTGGGCACGGTCGAGTACCACGTGTGGATCGACGACGCCGACTCGATTCGGCGGGTGTCGTCGACCATGGACGATGTGGGGCTATTCGAAACGACGATCGACTACCGCATCACTGACGAGCCGCTCGTTGTGCAGCTTCCGCCGCCTGGTGTGATCGTCAGCGCTTCTGATCTCGACCTCGACTGACCAACTACGCTCGGCGGCCATGGTTGGACCGCAGCTCGATCTGATTCCGGGCGAGACGATGATCCTGCACTCGCACCCACACTGGTGGTACTTCTGGAAGCAGGTGCTGGCCGGGGTGGGCGTGATCGTGCTGTTCCTCGTATGGGCCTCGCAGGACGGAGATGGTGCTGTGCGCACGGTCCTGTGGTGGCTGGTGGTGCTCGGATTTGTCGTATGGGCGGCGAACACGATCTACCAGTTCGTCCAATGGCAGACGACCCGCTTCGCGATCACCGATCAGCGGGTTGCGTTTCAGAGCGGCGTGATTCGCCGCTCGGGCGTCTCGATCCCGATCAATCGCATCACCAACGTGAACTTCGACCAGTCGATCATCGCCCGCATGCTCAACAACGGGATCGTGACGATCGAGTCGGCGGGGGAGACCGGCGACTCGATCTTCGAGAACATCCCCGATCCCGAGAACGTGCGCAACGTGATCTTCAAGCAGGTCGACATCGACAAAGAGGCCGACTCGACACGCGATGCCGACGCGCTCGCGGCGGCGCTCCGCGACCGGCTTCCGCCGCCCGGCGAATCAGGCGCCTCACCGAAGGAACGACTCGAAGAGCTTGAGGCCTTGCACGCTGACGGGCTGGTCAGCGACGAGGAGTTCGAGCAGAAGCGTCAGCAGATCCTCGGCGACTTGTAGCCCCCAAGGCGTGGGGATTCTCGGCGCCGCGCATCGCGGGTTCCGCAACCGAGGGCGCCGAGAAGCGGCGATTGAGTCGTGCGTCGATCAGGCCTGCTGGTTCTCGGCGTGGTCGTTGGGGCCTGCGGCCACTACCGACGCCGAGAAGTTGTCCCCCGCTGGTGGGTCGCTCGACGGATCGCCGTCGCGCCGGTTGGGCAAGCCGCCGGTGGCCAAGAATCCGGCAGCCGCGATGGCGATCACGGCCAGCAGGCCGGCCTTGAGCGCCAGCAACTGCGCCTCCTCGTAGTTGTCGACGAGGGCGTCGACGGTGTCGGGCGCCAGCCCGGCCTCGGTGGCGTTGACCGCAATGTCCTCGGAGGCAACGAAGTTGACGCCGGATGACAGCGCCACCTCGACGTCGGCGGTGACCTCCGCCGGAACGTCGGGGTCGTCCTCGATCTGATTGATGAATGCCGCGCCCAGGCCGGTGAGCACGATCGAGCCGATGAGGGCAACACCCAACGATGAGCCCAACTGTTGCGAGGTGTACTGCAGGCCGCCCGCTTCGCTTCGAGCATCAGCATCGACCGAGCTGAGCACGACGTTGCCGAGCTGACTGGCGATCAGCCCCATTCCGGCGCCGAGTAGCGCCATGCCGAGCCCGAAGCTGAAGCCGTCGAGTGTTGGTTCGATCGTGCCGAGCAGGACCACGCCGGCAACGAGGAGTACACCGAGGCCCATTCGGATGATCGTTCGCTGGCCGAAGTACTTGAGCAGCAACGCTCCGCAGAACGACACGGCGAACATGACGATCGAAGTGGGCAACATGCGCACCCCGGTGTCGAGCGCATTGAGCCCGAGCACGATCTGCAGATACAGCGGAAGGGCGAAGAAGATCCCCATGAGCACGGTGTTCTGCACAACAAACGTCGACAGACCGGCGCGCAGCGGAGTGATCGAAAACAGGGTGAAGTCCACGAGCGGATCGCGGCCCTGGCGGACTCGGTACGCCGACCACAACTTGAACGCGTACAACACGGCGATGCCGGCGGCGATCACGAACGGCGTGAGCGCGAAGCCGAACGGCTCGACGGGGGAGTTGAGTGGATCGAGCCAGCCCCAGGTGGACGACTGCAGCACGCCGAGGACGGCGATGGCCATGCCCGACGCCGAGAGGACGGCGCCCACCACGTCGAGTTGCGGACGCTTCTTGGATGCCACGTCGATGATCCACCTGCTGGTCAGGATGATCGCCAGGGCAACGATGACCTCACCGACGAATACGACGCGCCACGACAGGTTCGTCGTGGCCCAGCCGCCCAGGATCGGGCCGATGGCGATGCCCGCGCCGGCCATCCCGCCGAGCACGCCGTAGGCGGTGACCCGATCCTTGCCCTCGTAGTTGCCCGCGATGAGTGCGGCCATCGCGGGTAAGACGAGCGCCGCGCCGATGCCTTCCAGGATCGACCAGCCGATGGCTAGCGAGCCGACCGACCAGGAGGCCGCAGTCAGCGCGGAGCCCGAGCCGTAAATGATCAGCCCGATCACGAGGGCTCGCCGCCGACCGATGATGTCGCCGATCTTGCCGCCGGTGATCATCAGCGCCGCCATCACGAGCGAATACAAGGTGATTACGGCCTGAATCGATGACACCGTGGTGTCGAAGTCCTCCACCAGCTGGCTGATCGACACGTTCATCACCGACTGGTCGAGGACCATCAAGAACTGCGTGATCGACAACACGACCAACGCTCGCCAACGAGCCATCGCGGCGACGCTAGTGGTCACGGCGCGCGTCGTGGTTGACCTGGTGATTCATGCCGGCTGCGTCGCCACCGGTGAGCGAAACCCATCGATGTGGTGGGTTGGCTCACCGGTGCGGACCCGCGTTGGGCTGCGGTGAGTGAAACCCGTGGATGGAAGGGTTTGGCTCACCGGTGTGGACCCGCGTTGGGCTCCGGTGAGCGAAACCCATCGATGTGGTGGTTTGGCTCACCGGTGGGGTGGCAGCAATGCGACCGAATCGACACGCTCGTCATCGGGGCTATTCCGATGACGCCGACCGTGGCGGTGATGCTCTTCGCCGGGTTGCGGCGGTTGCAGGTCGACGCGTCCGCGTTCGTCGACGTTCGCCAGCACGATGGCCCCGTCGGGCGGCGTCGCGCTCGTGAGATCTATCCGCCAGCCGGATTGCAGGCGGTCGTCGATCGACGTTCGTGTCTGCGTGCCGCGGAACGGACGATTGGTGACTCGAAGTGGCGAGGGGACGATCTCGGAGATGCCCTCGCCCGGTGGTGGGATCAACCTGCGGGGAAGGTCGGAGTCGCCCTCGGGCAACAAGAGCACCTGTCGGCGGCCGAGGATTTCGATGAAGTTCGAGATCACGAGCGCATTCACCGCGCCTCGCCGGAACGACACGACCATGTCGGCAACCGCAGCTTCTTCCACGGCTTCTTCCACTTCACGCAATCCGGCGTGCAGCGACAGCGTCGTGATGCTCCCGTTCGAATCAGGATCGACCGCCGTCTCGATCTCGGCGTCGGTCGAACGGGGATGGAACGGTCCGAGCGTGGTCGGGTGGACGCGCGCGACGTCAACGGTCGACGCGCCGGTCACCAGCTCGTCGGGCGAGGGAGGTCTGGTGGTGACCAGCAGTACTCGCGCGCCCGCCTTGGCGAGCGCAGCCGCAAAGTCTTGCAACCACGGGTCGTTGCCGAGGAGGCCGACACCAGTGGGACTCGGGCGAGCGACACGTAGCCAGCGCGCCACGATGGGCGTGGTGATCCCGTAAATCACTCCGGTGCCGAGGATCACGCCGAACACGACCGGCAACATGAACTCGGTGTCGTACCCGTCGGTGCCAAGTCGGCCGGCGAATTGCGCAGCGGTGGCCGCGGCGACCACACCGCGTGGGTCGACCCAGCCGATGAGCGCTCGATCGCGCCACGGCAGAGGCAGCCCAGCGAGCCCGAGCAGTACCGAGAGCGGTCGAACGATGAACACGAGAATGGCGACGAGCCCGGCGGTGGGGAGCGCATAGTCGACCAGTTCGTCGATCTGGACGAGTGCGCCGAGCACGATGAATAGCGTGCCGATGATCAACACGTCGAGCGTCTCGCCGACACCGACGATCCGCTGTGTCGCCACGAGCCCTTGATTGGCGGCGAACACGCCGAGCGTGACCGTGGCGAAGAAGCCGGCCTCGCTCAGGAGCACTTCGGCGATGGTGAAGGCGAGTACGGCGAACAGCAGAGCGACAGACGCCTCCATGTCGTCGGTCAGCAGAAAGCGCGACATCAAGAACACGAGCACGATGCCCATCACCAGCCCGACGCCGACACCGAGGCCGAGCCGCTCGAGGAGCTGCAACATGGGATGGAGTCCGGGCCGATCGGCGGCGAGCAGCAGGTTCAGCACCACCACCCCGACCGTCGCCCCGATCGGGTCGAGAATGGTGCTCTCCCAATTGAGAATCGACCCATTCGGCGCCACCGGTCGGACGACGGCGAGCAACGGGCCGACCACGGTGGGACCCGACACGATCAGAATCGATCCGGTCATCACCGCCAGCCCGAACGACACGTCGAACAGCAGCCACACCGCGAGCGACGCCCCGGCGAAGGTGATCAACGCTCCGACCGACACCAGCCGGGCGACCGAGCGCCGCGCCTGCGACGGCAGATCGTGGACACGGAGCTGCAGACCGGCCTGGAACAGAAGGAGCCCCAGCAGGAGCGCAACGAGGGGGAACAGCAGGTCGCCGAACAACTCGTCGGGGTTCACGAGGTCGAAGACGTCGCCGGCGAGCAGGCCGGCCGGCAGCAGGATGAGGATCGACGGAATCCCGATGCGACGGCCTACCCACTGTGCGCCGACGCCGAAAACGACGATCGTCCCCAGCGCGATCAGGATCTCGTCTTCGCTCACCGGCCTATCTTTGTCGGTCGCGGCGCTGTACCCCGCGACCGACGAGCTGCGCGCTCATCATTGGCGGTCGTGGCCCCGTGCGCCGCGACCGACGAGCAATGCGGCGGCGGTGCGGTGCCCCCGACGGCACGCGCCGGCGATGTCATCGCGATCGGTCAGCAGACCGGCGATGAAGCCGGCAGCGAACGCGTCACCCGCGCCGGTCGTGTCGTCGACCCCGATCAGATCGACTGCCGGGACCTCTTCGATCGTGTCGCCGTTGCTGACGACGTGCGCGGCCTTCGTTGCCGCCCGGGCAATGAGCATGCGAGGCGTCGAAGTGAGCCGCGTCGCCTCGTCGCTATTGGCCAGAACCACCTGTGGATCCAGCGCGCCGAGCAGACTGTCGACGCGCTCGTGGCCCAGGCTGTCGAGCAAGCTTGCCGACGACATATCCACGGTGAGGATCACCGCCTGGCGGTCGACCTGGCGGACGATGGCCATCGCCGTGTCGGCCAACGGGGGAGTGGCGAGTGAGTAGAGCGGAATGTGCACCGCACGCACGCCCCGGAGCGCGTCGGGCGGTGGTGAACGAACGTCGACGGCCGACCCGCGATCGGTGAGCATCGAGCGTTCGCCGCTGCGATCGACGAGGGCGATCACGGTGGCGCTCCGTCCGCGACGCTGGACATATCGCGTGTCGACACCGCTCAAGCGCATCTCGTCGACGAGGCCCTCGCCGATTCGGTCAGCGCCGGCCGTTGCCAGCAGACGGCTCGGGAGGCCGATCCGCTGTGCTGTGGCCGCCACGTTGGCAGCGCTGCCGCCACGTCGCCGCACCACGTGCGAGTCGGTGTCGGAGCCAACGCTGAACGCGGCCACTTCTTGACGGACCACCACGTCGTCGATGAGGTCGCCGACGCAGATCAGCATCGGACTGCTACCGCGCTCACGCCGGGCGCGGTGAGGGGCCGAGAGCGGCGATGACCTCTCGTCGGCCGTACACGATCAGCTCGTCGCCGCGGTCGAGCTCGACGTCGCTGCCGGCGGCATCGATGTACTCGCCGCGGCGACGCAACCCGAGGACCTGCACGTCGGCGAGGCCATCCGACAAGGCGGTGAGGCTGCGATAGGTGTTGATCGGATGGTCGTCGAGTGGCAGCGCCGCGACGATGTACGCATCACCGAGCGTGAGTTCTTCCTCCACGTCGTTGGACAAGGCTGGCAGCAGCCGACGATTGGCGTAGCGCCGGCCGACGTCGGTCAGGATGCGGGTCATCGGCCGGTTGGTAGCGGTGAGCAGGATCAGCAGCAGGCCCGACAACACGACGAGTGAACGCTCGGTGGTGGAGCCGGGCCCGGGCGCCAGGAACCCGACCATCACCGAGACGACGAGCGTCGGGGTGCCCAGGCTGCCGACGAACATCGTGGTGGCGATAATCCGCCGGCGCACCGGGTGGTTCACCACGTTCTCGGCCTCGGTCGTCGTGAATCCGGCTCCGCTGAACGCCGACCGTGCCTGGAACGCAGCAACCGACGCCGGAGTTCCCGTTGCCAACAGGGCACCGGTGGCCAAGCGGGTGAATGTGAGGGTGATCACGGCGACGACAAGAAACGTGGCGACGGCGTACATGGTCAGCCCTCCGCAACCTCGATCAGACCAGAGCGAATCGCACCGAGGTAGAGCGTGTGGTCGGCCTCGGCGACGTCGGCGTACCGATGGCCGAACTGGTCGAGCGCGTCGACGAAGTCGGCGCCCGACACGCCGGTGTCGTCATGCGGATCGTCGAGCACGTAGCCAGCGATCATCGCTGCGTCGCCCGATCGCGAATGCGCCAGCGCCAACACGCGTCCACACACGTCGGCGTAGCGCACGAACGCCTTGCGACTCATACGGTCGATATCGAACGATCCCTTGCCATCCCACAGCTGGCGGAAATAGAAGTCGCGGTTGGTGCCGTCATCGCGGTCGAACCGCGCCCAGCCGAGAAGGATGTCGCCCATCGTTTGCATCAGGCGTTGCCCTTGCACCACGCGCTCGCCCTGATTGTCGTAGACACTCGCCTCGACATAGGGCTCGAGCACCGACCGGCCCGCCTCTTTGAACTGCATGAACAGCGGCTCGCCATCACCGCTCTCCAACAGCACGATCACACAACGGGTGCCAACACTGCCGACGCCGACGATCTTGTGGGCGACATCGACGATCGAGTAGCGGTCGAGCAATGCCCGGCGGTGGGCCGGAACGCTGTCGAGGTAGCGCTCGAAGAAGTCGAGTACCTGCGTCAGGCTTTCGGGATGATGGCCGAGGTCCAAGGGAATCACCCGAGGAGGATCGGCGACGATTCGTCGACGCCCGTCGACAATGTCGGTGAGCTTTCCGAGAGCGCGCATGCTCGTCTTGGCGCGCGACTTGCGGACCACTCTCGTCGCCCGCTTGCGGCGTTTGCCTTGGAGTTGATCGATCACTCGCTGCAACTCGAGACGCTCGTATACCGTCGTCAGCGGGTCGAGCTGCGATGTCTTGCCCACCCCTGCGCAGTATCCGGTGGTTGCGGCGCGTGCAGCTCGACGAGTGGTCTCGGCGTCGAACCCGTTCTCGCGCGCCGCGATGACGACGCTGGCCACAAGCCGCTTGACGTCCCATTCGAAGGGTCCGGGAATGGTCTCGTCGAAGTCGTTCACATCGATGACGATCCGGCGATCCGGTCCGTAGAACATGCCGAAGTTCGACAGATGGGCGTCACCGCACAACTGCACCGCCAGATCGGTGGTGGGACCTCGACTCAGGTCGGTGGCCATGACCGCTGCCGCGCCGCGATACATGGTGAACGGCGTTGGGCTCATGCGGCCATGACGGATGGGCACGAGTTCGGGTAGGCGAGTCGCGTCCTGCGCTGTCAGGATCTCCAACGGATCGGGGCGTCCGGAGTGCACCACCTCGGCGTGGGCCTCGATTGGGGTGTGCTGGCGGCGATGCCGGCCGGCGTCGGCGCGGGCGCGACGAGCGCTGCGGTGCTGTAGGGCGCGCAGCCGGCGCGCGGCTACGGGGCCGTCGTCGAGCATGGTCATGTTGCGTGAGCCTACGGTCGAGCTGACATGGCAAGCTGACTGGCACTTCTCAAGAGGAGCATCGGACATGGAGACCATCCGCACCCCAGACGAGCGATTTGTCGGCCTGCCTGACTATTCGTTCGCGCCGCACTACCACGACATCCCCGACGGCGACGGTGGCACGCTGCGCGTCCACTACATCGACGAGGGGCCCACCGATGCGTCGCCGGTGCTGCTGATGCACGGCGAGCCGTCGTGGAGCTACCTGTACCGTCACATGGTCCCGATCCTCGTCGATGCCGGGCACCGCGTGATCGCTCCGGATCTCGTGGGGTTCGGGCGGAGCGACAAACCAACGCAGCAGGAGGACTACACGTATGCCCGTCACGTGGCCTGGATGCGATCGCTCCTCTTCGATCGACTCGATCTGACCGATATCACCTATTTCGGGCAGGACTGGGGCGGTCTGGTCGGGCTGCGCCTCGTGGCGGAGGCGCCCGAGCGCTACGCCCGAGTGGCGATCGGCAACACCGGGTTACCGACGGGCGACGCCGCACCGAGTGATGCCTTCCTCGCGTGGCAGAAGTTCTCGCAGGAGACCGACGAATTCCCCGTTGGCGGCATCGTCAACGGCGGCACGGCAACCGACCTCAGCCCAGAGGTGGTGGCGGCGTATGACGCGCCGTTCCCCGACGATCGGTACAAGGCCGGTGCGCGCATCTTCCCCACCTTGGTACCGACGTCGCCAGACGACCCCGCCGCGCCCGACAACCGGGCCGCATGGGACGTGCTCCGCTCGTACGACCGGCCGTTCTTGTTGACCTTCTCCGATTCCGATCCCGTGACCAAAGGCGGTGACGCGGCCTTCTCGGCCACGGTTCCCGGCGCAGCGGGCCAGCCGCACACGACCATCGAAGGAGCCGGCCATTTCCTGCAAGAGGACCAAGGGCCAGCCCTCGCCCGGGTGCTCGTGGACTTCATCGGCTGAGGTTGCGTGATGACATCCTCGAACTCCGGGCAACGGCCCGCCACGAGGCGAGGTCGGCCGACTCATACGGCGGCGCGGCCCGCTCCTCGTCGGTCATGATCACGATCACGTCGGGCCGTTGCCCGGAGTTCGAGGATGTCATCACGCAACC
>JBCBSO010000104.1:0-9370 GCA_039819205.1 Actinomycetota bacterium | reverse complement strand
GCCAACAATGCACGGCTTCGACGAGTTCTTCGGGAACCTCTACCACCTCAACGCCGAAGAGGAGCCCGAGCAGACCGACTACCCCGATCGTGAGAACTTCCCCAACTTCCGTCGCACGTTCGGTCCGCGCGGCGTGATCCACTCGTGGGCCAACGGCGACGGCACACAGCGTGTGGAAGACACCGGTCCGCTCACCAAGGATCGGATGCGCACCGTCGACGACGAGATCACACCGGAAGCGTTGCGCTTCATGCGCGACGCCGCGGCCGACGACACCCCGTTCTTCTTGTGGTTCAACACCACGCACATGCACTTCCGCACGCACATCCCCGAGGCGATCAGGGGTATCGCTGGGCGATGGCAGTCGGAGTACCACGACGCGATGGTCGATCACGACCGACTGGTTGGCGAGGTGCTCGACTTCCTCGACGCCGAGGGGCTCGCCGAGAACACGATCGTGCTGTATTCCACCGACAACGGACCGCACATGAACACGTGGCCCGACGCGGGCATGACGCCATTCCGCAACGAGAAGAACTCGAACTGGGAGGGCGCCTATCGAGTGCCGTCACTCGCCCGGTGGCCCGGTCGCTTTCGCCAAGGCGAGGTGCTCAACGGCATCGTCAGCCACAACGACTGGTTCGTCACCCTCCTCGCCGCTGCCGGGGATGCCGAGATCGCCGAGCGGCTGCGCGCTGGCACCGATCTCGCCGGCACGTCGTACAAGGTGCATCTCGACGGCAACAACCAGCTTGGCTACCTCACCGGCGCCAGCGATAACAGCGCCCGCGACTCGTTCTTCTATGTGTCCGACGACGGCGATCTCACGGCGCTGCGCTTCGACAACTGGAAGTTCGTGTTCATGGAGCAGCGGGCGACTGGCACGCTGCAGGTGTGGGCCGAGCCGTACACCGAGCTGCGCGTCCCGAAGATCTTCAATCTGCGGACCGATCCGTACGAGCAGGCCGACATCACCTCGAACACCTATTACGACTGGCTGATCGACCGGGCCTTTCTCCTCGTGCCCGCCCAGTCGTACGTGGCCGAGATGATCGCCACGCTGGCCGAGTTCCCGGCACGCCAAGAACCAGCGGCATTCAACCTCGCCAAGGTGATCGCCAAGCTCGAAGCGGGAATCCCCAGTTCGTAGCCCGTCACGACTCGTGTACCCTCGTCTCTGTGACGACCGTGATGCAGCGATTTTTGTGCCCCGGGTGACCCGGGGTACTGCGCTGCGCCGTCCGCTTCCGCCGTCCTGAGTCGCCCGGGGTCCGTCCACGGAGCACCTACGAGAGGACTTGATGTGATCAACGAGATCGAAGCGGCGCGCGACGCCGCGCTTGGCGAGATCGCCGAGCTGAGCAGTGTCGACGCCGTTGGAGCGGCGACATCACAACTCACCGGCAAGAAGAGCGAGCTCTCCGGGCTGAAGAAGGGCCTCGGCGCGCTCGACAGCGTCGACGAGAAGAAGGCGGCTGGGCAAGCGATCAACGCGGCGCTTGCGGCGGTCACCGACGCGCTCGACGCGCGTCGCGTTGAACTCACGGCCGCCGCCACCGCAGCGCGCGTCGAAACCGAACGACTCGACCTCACCGAGTTCGTCGCCGCGCCTGCCCGCGGGCATGCCCACTTGGTGACCCAAGCGTGGGAACGGTTGGAGGATCTGTTCATCGGTCTGGGGTTCCAGATCGCCGAGGGCCCCGAGGTCGAAACCGACTGGCACAACTTCGAGGCGCTCAACATGGGCGAGGGTCACCCCGCACGCGGTGAGTTCGACACGCTGTTCCTCGACTACGCCCCGCCGGGCGGCGAGCCAGGTTCGACACTGCTGCGTACCCACACATCGCCGGTGCAGATCCGCACGATGCTCGCCGGAGAACCACCGATCTACATCGTTGCCCCCGGTCGGGTGTTCCGCCGCGACACCGCCGATGCGACGCACATGCCCGTGTTCCACCAGATCGAGGGTCTGGTGATCGATCGCGGGATCACCATGGCCGACCTCGCCGGCACGATCGAGGCGTTCACCAAGGCGTTCTTCGGTTCCGAGTTCACATCGCGGTTGCGCCCGTACCACTTTCCATTCACCGAGCCGTCGGCGGAGTTCGACATCCAGCGACCGGACGGGTCGTGGATCGAGCTCGGTGGGTGCGGCATGGTGCACCCGAACGTGTTGCGCGCCGGAGGTATCGACCCGGAGGAGTGGAGCGGGTTTGCGTTCGGCTTCGGGATCGATCGCATGGCCATGGAACGCCATGGGGTCGACGACCTGCGCGAGATGTTCAGCAACGACATTCGATTCCTGGAGCAGTTCTGATGGACGTATTGCTGTCGTGGCTCAACGACTATGGCGACTTCGGTGACCCCGCCGACCCGGAGGCGGTCGCCCGCGTCTGCGACGCGCTCACCGCACTCGGCATGGAGGTTGCGTCGGTCGACGTGGTCGGCCAGACCGTCGACGGCGTCGTCACTGCTCGGGTGTTGCGCCTCGAGCAGCATCCCGATGCGGCCAAGGTGCAACGGGTGTACGTCGACGCGGGCGACGGCGTCGAGCGCCACGTCTGGTGTGGCGCGTTCAACATGTCGGTCGGCGACATCGTCCCGCTGGCCACACTCGGCACCGAGATGCCCAACGGCATGACGATCGAACGGCGCGGCATCCTCGGCATCGACTCGGAGGGCATGTTGTGTTCTGCCTCCGAACTCGGGCTCGGCGACGACCACAGCGGTATCTACGTGTTGCCGAGCGACGCTCCGCTCGGCATCGCCTACGGCGACGCGCTTGGACTGACACTCGATGCCCTGATCGACATCGAGATCATTCGCAACCGTCCCGACACGCTCGGGTATGTGGGGATCGCCCGCGACCTGGCACCAGCGCTCGGGGTGGGGTTCCGGCCCCCCACGCCTCCGCTGCCGGCTACGGGGCCGGAGCGGACGGCGTCGGTCGAGCTGGTCGATGGCGATCGTTGCGCGCGGTTCACCTCGACGGTGATGTCGGGGATCACCGTGGCGCCGTCGGCCGACTGGATGGCACGTCGACTGCTGGCCGCGGGGATGCGGCCGATCAGCAACGTGGTCGACGTCAGCAACTACGTGATGCTGGAGCTCAACCAACCGAACCACGCCTACGACCTCGACACCCTCGGCGGCGGGGGATTTCGGGTCCGGTTGGGGAGCGAGGGTGAGCAGTTGACCACACTCGACGGTGAGCTGCGCACATTCACCGCCGACGACCTGTTCATCTGCGATGCCGACGACGTGCCGATTGGTGTCGGCGGAATCATGGGCGGACTCGACTCGGAGATCTCCGACGCCACCACCACGGTGGCCCTCGAAATGGCCTGGTTCGAGCCATATGGCGTGGCCCGCACCGTCAGCCGGACCAACCTCAGGTCCGAGGCGTCGACGCGCTTCGAACGCGGCGTCGACCCCTACGGAATGCCGCTGGCGATCGCCCGCTTCGCCGAGCTACTGACCGAGACGTGCCCCGACTTGGTCGTGCACGGGGGAGCGCTCGACGCGCGCACCGATGATCTGCCCGCCGAGCAGCGCAGCACCGAGGTGCGTATCGGAGCGGTGAACCGCGTCCTCGGCACCACGCTGGTCGCCGACGACCTCGCCGGCCTGCTCGACCCGATCGGGTTCACGGTCACCGGCGACGGCGATACCCGTACCGTGGCCATTCCGTCGTGGCGACCCGATTCGGCTGAGGAGATCGACGTCGTCGAGGAGGTCGCGCGGCACTACGGCTACGAGCGGATCGGCAAGCGCGTGCCGAATTCGGTGGTGCACGGATCGCTCTCCGCACACCAGCAGCGCCGCCGGCTGGCGCGTCAGGTGTTGCTGGGCCTCGGAGTTTCCGAAGCGATGCCCAACCCGTTTCTCGCGCCCGACACGCAGGCGCGGGCCGGTCTGGGCGGTGAGGTGATCACGATCACCAACCCACTGGTCGCCGAGGAAAGCGTGCTGCGGACGTCGCTGCGGCCGGGTCTACTCGACGCCATCGCGTACAACGAGTCGCACCGACGAACGGGCGTCGCTCTGTTCGAGATCGGCCATGTGTACCCGCCCGGCGAGGGCGAGCTGCCCGACGAGTTCGAGTCGCTGACGGTGGTGCTGGCAGGTAGCGACGCTCCGGCGGCGATACGTGTTTGGCGTGAGCTCGCCGCAGCACTTGGTGTCGGCGCGCGCATCGACCAGGGTCGCGTGCCTGCCGGACTGCACGCAACGCGCTCGGCGACACTGCAAGTCGGCAAGGACGCAGTTGGCGCCGTTGGTGAGATTGCACCCGACGTGCTCGACGCATTCGGTGTGGATGAGCGTGTCGCCGTGCTCGAAGTCGACCTCGACCGGCTGCTCGGTCGGCCCGAGAAGCCAGCACAGTGGAAGCCGACCAGTCGCTACCCATCGAGCGATCTCGATCTCGCCTTCGTGGTCGGTGATGAGTTCACCGCCGAGCGTGTGGAGAAGGCGATTCGTCAGGGCGCCGGCGCACTCCTGGTGGGCCTGTCGTTGTTCGACGTGTATCGCGGCGAGCGCGTCCCCGAATCGACCCGCTCGTTGGCGTACCGGTTGCGGCTGCAAGCGCCGGATCGCAACCTGACCGACGCCGACGTCGCCGACGTTCGACGGGGCGTCGAGGCGGTGACGACCAAACTCGGAGTCGAGCTGCGAAGCTGAGGCGGTGGTCGCCCCTGGCGAAACCGACCTCAGTGCCATGTTGGCGACGCTGCGCGTCGAGCGGCGCCCCGACACGTACACCTTCGTCGCCGTCGACGTACCGACGCCCGGACTGTTGGCCGCTGCCGCGGCGATGGTCGACGAAGGTGAACTGACCACGCTCGTCGTGCCCGTCGATGCGGCCGCCCGCGCCGGGCTCCCGGTGGTGGTCGAACTGGCGTGGCTCACTCTGGCGGTGCAGTCGAGTCTCGAGGCGGTCGGCCTGACCGCGGCCGTGAGCGCCCGCCTGGCGGCGCGCGACATCGCCTGCAACGTGCTGGCGGGCTACCACCACGATCATCTGCTCGTGCCGGTCGAACGGGCCGCGGACGCGATCGACGCGCTGGCTCCACGTCGAGCGCTCGGCTAGGCGCCCGAGCGGCGGCGCGTCAGTTGAGGCTGAGGTCGTCGGGGGCGTCGGCCAGCCACGCCAGGCGGCCCGGTTGCCGGCGCAACACCGTGCGCCACAGTTCGTCTGGGTCTTCGCTGAACACGTCGCCGGGTTCTGAGTCGAGCACGAGCCACGCCCCCGAGCTGATCTCGTCGTCGAGCTGGCCAGGGCCCCAGCCCGCGTAGCCCCGAAACACACGCACAGAGCGCACGGCGGGAACCGCCAACGCTGGGTCGGCAGTGAGATCGGCCGACGCCACCGTGCCCGCGATCGGCGACAGCACGTCGCCGAACTCCTCGACCGGTTCCGCGGTCTCTGCCAGAGCGATCAGTGCCTGCTCCTCGACCGGTCCGCCGGAGAACACCGACGACGGTGCCGACTGCAGGTCGATCCACCGATCGAGCGGCTCGTCGAGGCTCTCCTCGCTTGGCCGGTTGATGACCACGCCGATCGCGCCCTCATCGTGGTGTTCGAGCATGAAGATCACCGTGCGGTCGAAGTTTGGATCCACGAGCGGTGGCGTGGCCACTAGCAGTCGTCCTTTCGTCGGCGTCCCGGCGAGCACCGCTCCATTCTGCCGCCGATCGGCGTCGGTGACGCGCCGTCGAGGCTCCACCGTCGACGCTCCACCGTCGACCAGACCGCTCGTTGCATGAACATCCGTGGCTGTGTATGTTCATGCAGATGGTCCACCACAACGTCGCCGTCGTCGGCGCCTCGGGATACACCGGCGCGGAGCTGCTGCGGCTGCTCGACGGTCATCCATCGATGTCACTGCAGGCGATCACCGCGGCGTCGATGGCCGGTCGCCGAGTCGCAGAACTGTACCCATCGCTGGGGGTGGCGTACGGCGACACGACCTTCGAGGCGGGTGTCATCGATGACGACGCCCACGCACTGGTCGAGCGGCTCGACGGCCTCGACGCGGTGTTTCTTGGACTGCCGCACCACGCCGCCATGCAACTCGTTCCCCACCTCGTCGACCACGTCGGCCACATCGTCGATCTGTCGGCGGCCTTTCGCCTGAAGGACGCTGCTGCGTATCCGCAGTTCTACGGATTCGAGCACACCGAGCCGACGTTGTTGGCCGATGCGGTGTACGGCCTACCCGAGCGGCATCGCAAAGCGCTCGTCGGCGCATCGCTGATCGCCACGCCGGGGTGCCATGTGACTGCTGCCACCCTTGCGCTCGCCCCGCTGGTCGATGCCGGCGTGATCGCCGCCAGTGGGATCATCGTCGACACCATGACGGGGATCACCGGGGCGGGCCGGGCACCCACCGACACCAACGTGTTCGCCAACATCGATGCCAACGTCACCGCCTACGGGCTTCACCACCATCGGCACACCCCTGAGATGGAACAGGAGATCGGCGGTCGATTGTTGTTCACCCCACACCTCGTTCCGATGAGCCGCGGGCTCGTTGCGACCTGCCATGCCCCTGCGGCGACCGACGGCGACGTCGATGCAGCGATCGCCTCGGCCTATCGCGAGGCGTATGCCGACGAGCCGTTTGTTGCGATTGTCGACGGCCCGCCATCGACCAAGGCGACCCTTGGCGCGAACACCGCCTTGGTGGCGGCGAGCTACGACGAGCGCACCGGATCGGTGATCGCGATGGCCGCCCTCGACAACCTCACCAAGGGCGCATCCGGGGGAGCGTTGCAGGCGCTCAACGTGGCGCTCGAGCTCGACGAGACCGCGGGGCTCCCCACGATCGGCTTACAACCGTGACGGTCATCGACCCCTCGTCGATCGCCTCGACCCTCGTCGAGGCGCTGCCGTACATTCGCCGCTTCGCCGGACGAACGATCGTGGTCAAGTACGGCGGCAACGCGCTGGCCGGAACCAGTGATCACGATGCGCTCGAGTTGTTCGCCCAAGACATCGTGTTGATGCGGCTCGTCGGCATGCGCCCCGTGGTGGTGCACGGCGGGGGGCCGCAGATCTCGTCGTTGATGAGCCGGCTCGGCAAGGAACCCGAGTTCGTCGATGGTCTGCGGGTGACCGACGCAGAGACCGTCGACATCGCCCGAATGGTGTTGGCCGGTCAGGTCAACCCGCAGTTGGTGACGGCGATCAACGTCCACGGGCGCTTCGCGGTCGGGCTGAGCGGAGCCGACGGCGGCCTGCTGCGGGCGGAACAGCGCGACGCCCGACTGGGATTCGTCGGCGACGTCCATGCGGTTGACCCATCGATCCTGACCGGACTCCTCGACGACGAGTTCATCCCCGTGGTTGCCACGATCGGCGTCGACGACGAAGGGCAACCATTCAACATCAACGCCGACGTTGCCGCCGGAGAGATCGCCGCCGCATTGGAGGCGGAGAAACTGGTCTATCTGACCGACATCGACGGCCTCCGCCGCGATGCGGCCGATGCCGACACGTTGATCTCACGCGTCTCGACCGACGAGCTCGTCGAGTTGATCGCCGATGGGACCGTTGCCGGTGGAATGATCCCGAAAGTGCAGAGCTGCATCGACGCGGTGCGCGGCGGCGTTGCCGGGGCGCACATCCTCGACGGACGGCTCGCCCATGTGCTGCTGCTGGAGATCTTCACCGATGCGGGGATCGGCACGATGATCCAGGCGGACGCACCAACGAACCTGGAGGTGTCGTTGTGAGTACTCACCCGTTCGCCGACGGCGAAGCGTGTCCATTCATGCCGGTGTTCGGCCCGCCGCTGGCGATGATCGAGCGCGGCGAGGGGTGCTGGTTGTGGGATGCCGACGGCACGCGTTACCTCGATTTGCTCGCCGGGATCGCCGTGGTGTCGCTCGGACATGCGCATCCGGTGGTCGCCGACGCCGTGAGCGAGCAGTCGCGGCGGTTGCTGCACGTGTCGAACTTCTTCGCCAATCAGCCGGCCACCGATGCGGCGATCGCCATCGATTCGCTGCTGCAGGCGGCCACTGGACAGCCCGGGCAGGTGTTCTTCACCAACTCCGGTGCCGAGTCGGTCGAGTGCGCCATCAAGTTGGCCCGTAAGCACGGTGGCCGCGGGCGGCATGGCGTGGTCGCCATGTTTGGCAGCTTTCACGGTCGCACCTTGGCCGCCCTGGCGGCAACCGGCCAGCCGGCGAAGCACGAACCGTTTGCGCCGATGCCCGAGGGCTTCCGTCACGTTGCATACGGCGACCTCGAAGCGACGATCGGCGCGCTCGACGCCAGCGTTGGCGCAGTGCTCGTCGAGCCGATCCTCGGGGAAGGTGGTGTGCACGAGGCCGACATCGACTTCCTGCGGGGTGTGCGCGCCGCATGCGACGAGCGCGGCATCTTGATGATCGTCGACGAGATTCAGACCGGGCTCGGTCGAACGGGGCAGTGGTTCGCCTTTGAAGCGGCGGGCATCGCCCCCGACGTCGTGCCGTTGGCGAAAGCGCTCGGCAACGGTATGCCAGTTGGCGCGTGTTGGGCGCGCCGCGACGTCGCCGCCGCGTTCGAACCTGGCGATCACGGATCGACCTACTCAGGTACTGCGATCGCCACCGCTGCAGTCAACGCCACGCTGGCCGAGCTGCAGCGGATCGATGCGCCCGCCAGAGCACGCGAGTACGGAGGGCGGTTGGCTGCGACCGTTCAGGCGATCGACGGGGTGGTCGATGTCCGCGGCAGAGGTTTGATGCTCGCCGCGGCGCTCGCCCCAGACCTCGATGCGGCGGCCGTGGCGCGCGCAGCGTTCTCCCACGGCGTGATCGTCAATGCGGTCGCCCCCGATGCACTGCGTATGGTGCCGCCGCTCATCATCGGCGATGACGAGATCGACGTTGCCGGCCGCGGGTTGGCGGCGGCGATCGGCGACGTTCGTTCCGGGAAGTGAGAGCACACGAATGACCGACCAACTCGACAACACAGCAGCGGACGGAACGTACGACCTGCTCGATATCGCTGATCTCGGAGTCGACGGCGTGCGCCGTTGCCTCGACCTGGCGGCGATCGACCCGTCCGAACTTGGAGCACCGCTCGCCGGGCAGGGCGTGGCGCTGATCTTCGAAAAGCCGTCCAATCGGACCCGCCAGTCGAGCGAGATGGCGGTGGTGCAGCTGGGTGGCCACCCGGTGTACACGCGCGGCGAAGAGATCGGGTTCGATACTCGCGAGCCCGTGGAGGACATCGCCCAGGTGATGGCCGGCTATCACGCGGTGCTGGCGGCCCGTGTGCTGCAACACCACACGCTGGTGCGGCTGGCGAGCGCGTCGAACGTGCCCGTCGTCAACCTGTTGTCCGACCACTCTCATCCGTTGCAAGCGCTCG
>JBCBSO010000103.1:0-9497 GCA_039819205.1 Actinomycetota bacterium | reverse complement strand
CCTCGGACAGATGGACAAGCCCGACGTCGACGTGATCGACGGGCTGTCGCCGGCGATCTCGATCGATCAGAAGTCGGCCAGCCGCAACCCGCGCTCGACCGTCGGCACGATCACCGAGGTGTACGACTACCTCCGTCTGCTGTACGCCCGGATCGGTATCCAGCACTGCCCAAACGATGGCACTCGGCTGCAACGGCAGACCCCGCAGCAAATCGTCGACCGCATCCTCGACATGGACGAGGGGTTGCGGTTCCAGGTGCTGGCGCCAGTGGTGCGCGGCCGCAAGGGTGAGTACGACACGCTGCTCGAAGACCTTTCCGGTCAGGGTTATGTGCGCGCGCGGATCGACGGCGAGACCGTCGACATCGACGAGTTCTTGAAGCGCGACGAGCGTCTGGCCAAGTTCGAGAATCACAAGATCGAGGTGGTCGTCGACCGGCTCGTGTTGAAAGAGGGCATCGAGCGGCGCCTGACCGACTCGCTCGAGACTGCCCTGGCGCTCGCCGACGGCGTCGCCGAGATCGAGATCGTCCCACGCGCCGGGTCAGACGAGGAACCCGAAACGCTCACCTTCAGCCAGCACTTGGCGTGCCCCAAGTGCGGCACCAGCTACGAAGAGCTGGCACCGCGCAACTTCTCGTTCAACTCGCCGTACGGCGCATGTGCCACATGCGATGGCTTGGGAACCACGTTCGAGGTCGATCCCGAGTTGATCGTTCCCGACCCTGATCTCCCGCTGTCCGAGGGGGCGATCGCCCCGTGGCGCAGTGCGCACACGCAGTACTTCACGCGCTTGCTCGAGGCGGTGGCCAACGTGAACGACATCGACCTCGACGCGCCGTTCGGCTCGCTCTCGGCCAAGCAGAAGAAGGTGATCCTGCACGGGGTGAAGGGCAAGCTCACCGTCAAGTACAAGAACCGGTACAACCGCAGCCGGAGCTACACCACCGAGTACGAGGGCGTGATCCCGTGGCTCCGGCGACGCCACGAGGGCAGCGATAGCGACTGGGCCCGCGAGCAGTACGAGGGCTACATGCGCGAGGTGGCCTGCTCGGCATGTGGTGGCAGCCGACTGAAGCCGGCGACCTTGGCCGTCACCGTCGACGACAAGAACATCGCCGAAGTGTGCGACATGTCGATCGGCGAGTCGGCGAAGTTCCTCGCGGCGCTCGAGCTGAGCGAGCGCGATCGCATCATCGCCGAGCGGGTGACCAAGGAGATCAACGCCCGGCTTGGGTTCCTCCTCGACGTGGGCCTCGACTACCTCACGCTGTCGCGTTCGGCGGGCACGCTGGCCGGAGGCGAGGCGCAACGCATCCGTTTGGCGTCGCAGATCGGTTCGGGCCTCGTCGGCACGTTGTACGTTCTCGACGAACCGTCCATCGGGTTGCACCAGCGCGACAACCGACGACTGATCGACACGCTCACCCGCTTGCGCGATCTCGGCAACACGGTGATCGTCGTCGAGCACGACGAGGAAACGATCCGCGAGTCGGACTGGATCGTCGACATCGGTCCGGGTGCCGGCGAGCACGGTGGCGAGGTCGTGTACTCGGGGCCCGTGAAGGGACTCACGAAGGCCAAGGAATCGATCACCGGGCAGTACCTGTCGGGTCGCAAGACCATCCCGGTGCCGAGCGAGCGCCGGCCACAGGGCATCGAGCGGCTGACCATCGAGGGAGCGCGCGAGCACAACCTCGACAACCTCACGGTCGACATCCCGCTCGGCAATTTCGTGTGTGTTACCGGCGTGTCGGGGTCGGGGAAGTCCACGCTGGTGCGCGACATCTTGCTGCCGGTGCTGATGCAACGGATCTACAACTCGAAGATGGCGCCGGGTCGCCACAAGCGAGTCCAGGGTGTCGATCTGCTCGACAAGGTGATCGACATGGACCAGTCGCCGATCGGCCGCACGCCACGTTCGAACCCAGCGACCTACACGGGTGTGTTCGACAACATCCGCAAACTGTTCGCCTCGACCAACGAGGCCAAGGTGCGCGGCTACCTGCCGGGCCGATTCAGCTTCAACGTCAAGGGCGGCCGCTGCGAAGCGTGTTCCGGCGACGGCACGTTGAAGATCGAGATGCACTTCCTACCCGACGTGTACGTGCCATGTGAGGTGTGCAAAGGCGCCCGGTACAACCGCGACACGCTCGATATCGAGTTCAAGGGCAAGAATATCGCCGACGTGCTCGACATGCCGGTCGCCGAGGCGGTCGAGTTCTTCGGGAATCAACCAGGGATCGCCCGATACATGCAGACCCTGGTCGACGTCGGGCTCGGTTACGTCCGTCTCGGACAGCCGGCGCCGACGCTGTCGGGCGGCGAGGCGCAGCGCGTGAAACTATCGACGGAGCTGGCCAAGCGGTCGACGGGCCATACGATCTATCTGCTCGACGAGCCGACCACCGGCTTGCACTTCGACGACGTGCGTCGTCTGCTCACCGTGTTGCAGCGTCTGGTCGACCAGGGCAACACGGTGCTGGTCATCGAGCACAACCTCGATGTGATCAAGACCGCCGACTGGATCATCGACCTCGGTCCAGAGGGCGGCACGGGCGGCGGCACGATCGTGGCCGAAGGCCCGCCCGAGCACGTCGCTGCGGTCGAGGGCAGCCACACCGGCCGCTACCTCCGCGATCTGCTGCCCAGCTGAACCTCGCGGCCCGCACCGATGAGCGAAACCCGCCCATGGTGCGATCTCGCTCATCGCTGAAGGTCGGTTCGATTCTCCGATGAGCAAAACCCCCACATGCTGGGGTCTCGCTCATCGGTGCGGGCGATCACGCCGCTCGCCGAGCGGTGATCAACGCCACGATCGCCTCGATGGACTCGTCGAATCGGTGTTCGTAGTCCTCGGCGCTGATGCGATGAACGTGCCAACCCAGGCGGCGCGCAGCGCGATCACGCCGCCGGTCGTTCCGACGCCCGCTGGTCTCGCCGTGTGCAGGGTGGCCGTCGATCTCGATCGCCAGCTTGAGGTGAGGCACCGCAAGGTCGAACCGAGCGGCGCCGTACCGCGGAAGGTCGATCGGAAACTGGCGCACGACGCCGCGCACGTTGCGCAAGCGCAGGGCTTCGCCGACGCGAACCTCGAGATGCGATTCGGCAGGTCCGCCGGCGAGACGACGGTCGAGTTGATCGAGGAAGGTGTAGGCCCACGGCCGCCGCGGCGTCAGCCAGTCGGCCGCGACGCGCCGCAGCTCATGTTCGTCGGTACGCCCATCGGCCATCGCTTGTTCGATCACCGACAGCAGGTCGTCGGGTGCTAGCGAGCGGGCGAGATCGAAGGCGGTGCGCTCCCGCGTCGTGATGCGGACGCCGTCGCGCCGGGCGATGATGTCGGCAGGACGAATCGCGTCGGTGCGATACGCAACGACCCACTGTGTGATGGCGGGGTTGGCGCTCGGCGGGGCGATGACGTGCGTGCGCGCATCGGGTGGAAGCCGGCGAAATCCCCAGATCGATCCAGCCGTGACTCCGGCAACGACGACGTCCGGACGGGCGAGGCACACGGCAGCGGCGCGCCCGAGTCCGTCGAGCCTGACGCTCGGCGTTTGATACACGCCGCGGATCACGAGCCTGATGTCGCCGCGGCGGCTGAGGTGCTCGATCTGCCGGCGCTGCAGGCCGACGTCGATCAGTTGGGTGGTGGCTGCGACCCCATGTTGCTGGGCAAATAGCTGATGGGCGGCCTCAGGAAGGTTGGGCACGGGGACTCCTCGGTTGATGTACACGGCGGAGGAGGAGTCGGTCCGAGTCACGCTAGAGGAGCAATCCGCGCGTGCGGCGGCGGTGAGCGAGACCGCACGATGTTCGGGTTTCGCTCACCGGTGGGAGATCCGGCGCAGCTCCGGTGAGTGAAACCCACTGACGTGCGGGTTTCGCTCATCGGTGGGGGACCGGGTGCGCTCGCATGAGCGAGACTGCAGGATGAGCGGGTTTGGCTCATCGGTGGCGGGCGCGCGGGCGGGGCGGCTACTGGTTGCGGAGGCGTTTCGACAGCTCGTTGAGGCGCTGCTTCTCGGCGCCGCTCAACGCGTCCATGCCGTTGGCGCCGATCTTGTCGAGCAGCGCGTCGAGTTCGGCCTGATCGGCGGCGGACGCGGGCGGAGGAGGAGGCGGCGCTTGTTGCCACGGGCCCTCGACCACCTTCTGGCGTGAACGCGATGGCTTGCCCCGCTTCTGGCGACGCGGTGAGCGGCTGCGACCACCCCCACCGCCGGACAACGGAATGTGCGGGATCGGCCAACCGGTGGCCAGACCGAGCGACCGTCCGGCCGAGAGCGACACGGCGATCAGTGCGAGGAGGAACAAGATGTTGCCGCTCCGGCCGGTGCCTTGGAACTGCAGCAACTGGAGCACGCTGAACACCGCAGCGATCACCCACAGCGGCACGACTTCGAACCACTTCACCCCGGGGTAGGTGGCGGCGTACACCCAAATCCCAGCGAGGAACAGGTTGCTCAATCCGAACTCGATGAACAGGTCGAGGCTCGGGTCGAGCGAGCCGACGAAGGTCATGATCACCGCAGGGATCGTGGTGACGGCCAGCACCCACACCACGAACTTGTCGCGTCCGAACAGTGCCTCGAGCTGTTGACCGAAGAGGAAGAAGAAGATGATCCCCAACAGCGGCCAGATCGCCGGTTCGGTGGCGATCGGCCAGGTGACGACGCGCCACACCTCGAAATCGCGCACGGCCGGCGGGAAGAACCACAGCCGATCCCAGAAGCTGCGGCTGAAGGCCCAGACGAACATGGTGAACACGGCCAGGCCACACAAGATGTCGACGGTTGTGACGTCGTAGCGGCCTGCGGTGAACCACCCCGAGTTCGGACGGCGGCGGAACATCGCGGCGAACTGGTCGGACATCGCCCCTCACCGTATCCTCGATTCATCGTGGTGAAGCGTCCCCCAGCCGGCACAATTCCCGATGCGCCCGGCTCGTACCAGTTCAAGGACAAGGACGGGCGGGTGATCTACGTGGGCAAGGCGGCCAGTCTCCGCCAGCGCCTGTCGAACTACTTCGGTTCGCCGCACACGATGCATCCGCGCACTGCGCAGATGGTGGAGACGGCCGAAAGTGTCGAGTGGACCATCGTGCGCAACGAGGTCGAGGCGCTGATGCTCGAGTACTCGTTAATCAAAGAGCACCGGCCGCGCTTCAACGTGCGCCTGCGCGACGACAAGAGCTACCCGTTCCTGGCCGTGACCGTGTCCGACCAATGGCCGCGGGCGATGGTGGTCCGGGGACGCAAGCGCAAGGGCGTGCGCTACTTCGGCCCATACGGCCACGCGTATGCGATCCGCGACACGCTCGATCTGCTGTTGCGCAGCTTTCCGATTCGCACCTGCAGCCCGGCGAAGTTCAACCAGCACGAGCGGCTGGGGCGGCCGTGCCTGCTGTACCACATCGAGAAGTGCGCGGGACCGTGTGTCGGCGAGATCGACGAGATGCCGTACCGCCAGCTGGTCACCGAGCTGATCGAGTTTCTCGACGGCGACACCGACGACATTGTGCGGCGGCTCGAACGGGAGATGGAGCAGGCGGCCAGCGATCTGGAGTTCGAGCGTGCGGCGCGCGTGCGCGACCGCCTGACCGCAGTGCGCAAGGCGATCGAGAAGCAGCAGATGGTCGCCGACCGCAGCGAAGACCTCGACGTGATCGGCATCGCCGACGACGAGCTGGAAGCGGCGGTGCAGGTGTTCTACGTCCGCAAGGGACGTGTGGTCGGCCGCAAGGGGTTCGTGCTCGACAAGGTCGAGGCACTCACCCCCGAGTCGCTGGTTGATCGGATCCTCGAGTCGATGTACGGCGACGAGCCGGTGCTCGGTGTTCCGAAGCAGGTGCTCGTGCCGGTGGAGCCTGAGGACCGGGCGACCTACGAGGAATGGCTCGCGCTCGGGCGGGGATCGAGGGTGCAGATCCGGGTTCCCCAGCGCGGCGACAAGCGGACGCTGCTCGAAACGGTGACGCGCAACGCCAAAGAGGAGTTCACTCGCCACCGCCTCCGTCGTGCGAGCGATCACAACACCCGAAGTCGAGCGCTCACCGAGCTGCAGGATCAGCTCGAACTCCCCGAGGCACCGCTGCGCATCGAGTGCTACGACATGGCGCACATCCAAGGCACCGACTACGTCGGTTCGATGGTCGTGCTCGAAGACGGTCTCCCAAACAAGCGCGAGTACCGACGGTTCAAGATTCGAGACGTCGAGGGCAACAACGATGTGGCAGCGATGGCCGAGGTGGTCCGTCGGCGGCTGCAGGCGTACCTCGATGAGCGCGACCGCCCGGTTGCCGAACGCGGCGACCGGCCCGGCAAGTTCGCCTACCCACCGCAACTCCTGCTGGTCGACGGCGGCAAAGGTCAGCTCAACGCAACCAAAGCGGTCGTCGACGAACTCGGTCTGGCCGACGAAATCCCGGTCGCCGGTTTAGCCAAGCGATTCGAGCAGGTGTTCGTGCCGGGGCGCTCAGAACCGGTGGAGATCTCGCGCGGTTCGGATGCGTTGTTCATGCTGCAGCGCGTACGCGACGAGGCTCACCGCTTCGCCAACACGTTCCACCAGGAGCGGCGGAGCAAGCGGATGACCACCAGCGCGCTCGACGGCATCCCCGGGCTCGGTGAGGTCCGCCGGAAGAAGCTGGTGAAGGAACTCGGCGGGGTCAACGCGGTGAAGCGCGCTGATCTCGATCAACTCAAGTCGTTGAGCTTCCTGCCCGATGCAGTAGCCGAAGCTATCCACGCCAAGTTTCACGACGGGAACGACTGACCTTCCTACGCGAAGTGGCTGGCGACCTCGGCGTGGAACAGGCGGTATTGGTCGAGGCGTTCGTCGAGGCCGCCGCCGAACGTGAAGTCCGGCACGATGAACTCATCGATGCCCAGGTCGGCGTACTTGCCGATCTCTTCGACCAGCTGGCTGGCTGGTCCGACGATCGACCGTTCGTTCATCTCGCTCTCGCGAATGTTGTTGATCAGCGCGTCGTCGTCGGAGAGGAACACCATTGCCTGGCACGTCCGCCGAATCGACGCCGGATCGCGGCCCGTCGACGCACATGCCGCCTCGAGCTTCTCGACCCCTTGACCGACGAGGGTTGGATTACCCCAGGCATTCCAGTCGTCGGCGAACCGGCACAGCAGACGCAGCATCCGCGGGCCGGCGCTGCCAACCAGGATCGGCAGCGGTGACTGCACCGGCTTGGGATCGCAGGGCGCATCGGTGAACTGGAAGTGCTCGCCATCGAAGGTGGTGCGCTCCTCGGTGAGCAGCGAGCGGATGATCTCGATGGCTTCGGCGAAGCGATCGACTCGTGGCTTCGGCTCGAGCAGCTCGACGCCGTAGGCGGCGTGCTCGTTGATCTGCCATCCGGCGCCCAGACCGAGCACGAATCGCCCGTTCGACAGGTTGTCGATCGTTGCCGCCCGGTTGGCCAGCAGCGATGGATGGTGAAATGTGGTGGGTGCCACCAGGGTGCCGAGCCGGATGCGTTCGGTCACCGCAGCGAGCGCTGGGACAACCGACCAACACTCGTGCACCGCGCCCGCCGGCGCCTCCGTCGAGCCGGTGTTGGGCATGTAGTGGTCGGCGTACCACATGCAATGCCAGTCGTGGGCGTCGGCGAAACGGGCGAGGTCGAGCGTCTCGTCCATCGGATGCGAGGGATTGGTCCACACGGAGAACTTCACGCAACCGACCGTACCGCGGCGCCTAGCCTGCCGCAGCGTGGCCGATGCCGGGTGGGACCAACACGCCGAGTGGTGGGTCGACCGATTCGCCGATGGATCCGATGGCGACTATCTCGAACAGATCATCCCGCTTGCCGTGGCGGAGCTGGCTGGGGTGCGGCGGGTGGTCGATGTGGGCGCCGGCGAGGGACAGCTCGGCCGGGCGGTCGCCAGCGCGCACGGCGCGCACGTCATCGATGTCGACCCGACGATGCAGCTGGCAGCGACGGCCGTGCAACGCGGTGGCGTGGCGGTACGCGGGCTCGCCGAGTCGCTGCCCATCGCCTCGGGGAGTGTCGACGGAGCGTTGGTGTGTCTGGTACTCGAGCACATCGACGATCTCGAGGCAGCGATCGCCGAGATCGCCCGAGTGGTGCGCGCGGACGGGCGGTTGGCGCTGTTCCTCAACCACCCGATCATCCAGACACCGGGAAGTGGCCTGATCGACGATCACACGATCGACCCGCCGGAGCAGTACTGGCGGCTCGGTCCCTATCTGGTCGAGTCGGCTGGGGTCGAACAGGTAGAACGCGGCGTGTTCGTGCGCTTCGTCCATCGTCCGCTGAGCCGCTATCTCAACGCGCTTGTCGAGCACGGCTTTGTCCTCGAGCGGATGGTCGAACCGGCACCACCTGCGGCGTTCGCCGGCCTCGATGGTGAAGCAACGACGTACCCGCGACTGATGTATCTACGGTGCCGACGCGTGTCGAGCGCGGCATCGTTAGGGTGACGACGTGGCCGACATCGTCCTCATCACCGGGTTGTCCGGTGCCGGACGTTCCGGCGTCGCCGACGTCCTCGAAGACCTCGGCTGGTATGTCGTCGACAACCTGCCAACCACCCTGATCGGCACGATCGTCGATCTCGCCGCGAAGCCGAGTAGCGACATCGACCGGCTCGCGCTGGTCGCGGGCCGGCAACACGAGGCGGTACTCACCCGCGTCGGCGAGCTGCGTGCTGCGGGCCACCAGGTGACCGTGCTGTTCCTCGATGCGAGCACCGCCGAGCTGGTGCGCCGGTACGACGCCACCCGTCGCCGCCATCCGTTGGCTGACGAGGCCGACGGGCTCGTCGAGTCGATCGAGCTGGAACGGGCCCGCCTCGACCCGGTACGCGGTGCGGCCGACCTGGTGATCGACACCACCGACCTCAACGTGCATCAGCTCAAGCAGCGGGTCGTCGGAGCATTCGATGGCTCCCGCGGCTCGCGGCTGCAGGTCTCGGTGGAGAGCTTCGGTTTCAAGCACGGGCTCCCGCTCGACGCCGACATCGTGATGGACGTGCGGTTCCTGCCCAACCCGCATTGGGACGACGAGCTGCGTCCGCTGACGGGTCACGATCCCAAGGTGCGCGACCACGTCCTGGAGACGGCGGCCGCATCGGAGTTCATCGAACGGCTGGACGCCCTCATCGGACCGCTTCTGCCGCAGTACGCAGCCGAAGGTCGGAGCTATCTCACCGTGGCCATCGGCTGCACCGGGGGCCGCCACCGCTCGGTCGCCGTTGCCGAGGAGATCGCCGCGCGGCTGCGCACTCGCGGCGTCGCTGTGCGGGTTGCCCACCGCGACGTGTCGCGCTGACATTGCGCTGATCGCGACCCGCCGATCAGAACTGCCGAAGGTCCTGGGCAAACACCGTGAATCGCTGACTACAGTCGCCTCGGACTCACCCGTCTATCGATACTCCGCCTACAACACCAGCGAAGGGATGCCCCCATGACGATCAAGGTCGGGATCAACGGCTTCGGTCGGATCGGCCGGAACT
>JBCBSO010000102.1:0-9499 GCA_039819205.1 Actinomycetota bacterium | reverse complement strand
CGCACATCGATGTCGTCGCTGTTCAGCAGGCCTCGTTCGACCAAACGAACCTCGACCGAGGCCAGCCAACGTCCGTAGTAGTCGGCGGTGATGTAGAAGCCAGGACTGAGCCGCTCCATCGAGTGGCGAAACTCGTCGGTGTTGCCGGGAATCTTCACGCCGGTCGCGAGACCGAAGGCCGTGCGCTCCCACGGTGCGTGGAACACCGTCTCGTCGCGCACCATCGGCCCGAAGCCGTCCATGCCCCCCATGTCGTGGATGCCGTCCATCGCGCTCCTCTGCTCCGAGGAGGGCGACGCTAGCTCGCTCGGTTCAGGGCGATCGTTCGATCGCCGTCGCCCAGCAGCCGCGCGGCTGGTTGTGCACGTGAACGGCGACGACATCGGAACGGTCGAAGAAGGCGCGCGCCGAGTCGGCGAGTGCCGTTCCGTCGACGAGGGCTGCGTCGAGCATCATCTCGTCGGCGTCGAACGCATGGAGCGACAGTGAACGAACGGCGAGTTGTTGTGGCACGTCGGTGAGGTCGGGTTCGCCGCAGTCGTCGCGGTGCAGAAAGATCGGGCTGGCCGATCGGTACGGGCTGTCGCCGGCGAAGGGATCGTGCGACACCAAGATGAGTTCGTCCCCGATCTCGGCGTCGCGCAGGCACTGCCGGCACGGATAACCCGGTGCCGCGTCGGCGACGTATGGCACGCCGCCCGCACGGCGTAGCTCCGTTGCTCGTTGGCGGGTGATCGGGCGGAAGGCGAGTCCATCGGCGAGGGGCATACACCAATTCTCACCCGACGCCCGCCGGGATACTGGCGGGAATCAGCCATCACGATTCAGCCGATATCGGCGTGGGCATCCACGAGTGGACACACCGTCTGAACGGAGTTTGCGGGTGCCCCGTCATGGCAGATTCTCGGCGTGGTGAGTTGCGGTAGGTGCCAACGGTGACGCCGCGAAACTGGCATCAGGCGGATTGGGTCTGTCATCGCGGCGTCAGCGTTCTGCAAAGAAGTTGTTAAGTCGCAGATCGGTCGCGCCGATCCAACAAGCATGACCGTCATCCGACGCCTCACCGTTGCTCTTGCGATCTCCACCGCCGCCGTGGTGACTGCCACCGCGTCTCCTGCTGCCGCGAGCGGCGGCACGTACGTGGTGAAGCCCGGCGACTATCTGCTGCGCATTGCCACCGAGCACAGCGTGGCGCTGAAGGCCCTGCTCGACGTGAATGACCTCACGGCCGAGAGCGTCATCATGCCGGGCCAACGCCTCACGATTCCCGAGGGCGGCGTTGCGCCGACGAGCGCCCCTGAACGCGCAGCATCGCCATCGGCCAACGCCGGCGCGAACGCCGCTGCATCGACCTACACCGTCGTGTCCGGCGATGCGCTGTCGCTCATTGCCAACCGACACGGCGTGCGTCTCGCTGCGCTACTGCAGGCCAACGACCTCAGCATGACCAGCGTGATCATGCCCGGCCAGCAGCTGGCGATCCCCGCTGGGGGCACCGCGCCGGCGGCTGCTCCTGCGCCGGCCGCCGAACCGAGCGCTGCCCCTGCCCCCGCCGCGCCGTCGGGACTCAGCTACACGATTGTGTCCGGCGACTCGTTGTCGATCATCGCCATGCGCCACGGCGTGAGCCTCGGCGCGTTGCTGCAAGAGAACGATCTCAGCCTCGACACGATCATTCACCCGGGTCACGAACTCGCCATCCCAGCGGGAGGCACTGCGCCTGCCAGCTCGCCGAGCGCGCCCCAGGCGGTGGCGAGCGCGCCGTCCTCGTCACGGGTCGACACCGTCGTCAACTTCGCCCGTGCACAGGTGGGCAAGGACTACAAGTTCTTCACCGCCGGCCCCGACACCTTCGACTGCTCCGGTTTGACGCTCGCCGCCTTCGAACAGGTTGGGGTGTCGCTCGTGCACTACAGCGCGGCACAGGCGATGCAGGGCACCGCCGTCGACTTCGAGAACGAAGCGATCAAGCCCGGCGACCTGATCTTCCAGAAGCGTCGGGGATCGAAGACCATCAACCACGTGGGCATCGCCGTCAGTGCGACTCAGTGGGTGCACGCCAGCGATCCGACCAACGGCGTGGTGATCACGGCGATCCCGGCCGACAGCACGATCGACTCCGTGCGTCGCTACGTCAACGGCTGACCTCGTCAGTGCATCGGCTTCTCGGTGTCGTCCACCGCAACATCCGCCACGGACGACGCCGAGAAGCGGATTGCCGCGGTTGACCAGCGCGAGCGTCGGGGTCGCTGGAAGGGGGCAGACACGAACGGGGTTTCGGCAGTCGTATGCCGCGCTGGCCCGCAGTGATCGCGATGGTGGGACTGTTCGCCGCATCGTGCACAGCAGATCAGGGTGATGCGACCGAGGCCGACGAGTCGTTCCGCGCACCGGTCCCGCCCGACGTCGATCTCGACATCCACAGCGTGCCGTTGTCGGAGATCGTGTTCGATACGTTCGACGGCGGCTCAGTGGCGTTGCCCGAGTCGACTCCTGAGCTGCGCGTCGAGCTGCTCGATGCGATCCCGCCGATCGATCAACCGGTCTACGGCGGCGTCGAAGATGGTGACTGGCTCGATGGGGACGATCTCGTATTGGGCTACGTAGCCGGCGGTGAGGCCTACGCCTATCCCGTGAAGATCCTCAACTTCCACGAGATCGTCAGCGACGAGATCGACGGCGTGCCGGTGCTGGTGAGCTATTGCCCGTTATGTCGGAGCGCAATCGTCTACGACCGGCGAGTCGACGAGGACACGCTGACCTTCTCCAACACCAGCGCACTGCACGAGTCCGACATGGTGATGGTCGATCGTCAGACCGGCTCGTATTGGTGGCAGGTTCGAGGCACCGCGATCGTTGGACCGCTGACCGACACCGAGCTGCGCACGCTGCCGTCCGAGATGGCGACATGGCAGGATTGGACCGACCGGTACCCCGACAGCCAAGTACTCACGCGGGACACGGGTTTCGACCGCAATTACGAGCGTGACTCATTCGCCACCTACAGCGAATTCCTCGACTCGGGCGAGTTCGCCTTCCCCGTCGGTGATGAAGCACGCAACGACGATCGGCTCCTTCCATCGGAATTGGTGGTCACCGTGCAGCTCGACGGTGGCGTCGTGGCCTATCCAGTAGAGCGCCTCGACGGACCCGTCGACGACGTGATCGGTGACATCACCATCCGAGTCGTTCCGCACGACGGCGGTGCCAACGTCGTCGAGGTCGAGCCAGACGGTTCTGCTGGCCCCGCGCTGCCGGCGCGCACGTCATTCTGGTTTGCGGCCGTTGCGGCATTCCCCGATGTGATCCTCGGGCCCTGAGTGCGCAGTCCGGCCCCGGGGCTGGCTCGGTTCAGTCGGCTGGACCGGTCGCCACGTCGCGCGATGGGTCGGAGGACCATTGCGACCACGAGCCCGGATACAAACGACCCCGCACGCCAACCGACTCCAGTGCCAGCAGGTTGTGGCAGGCGCTCACACCGCTACCGCAGTACACGATCGGCGCGTCGCCAACGTCGGCGAACCGCGCCGCCAACTCACTCGATGATCGGAATCGGCCGCCCACGAGGTTGTCGGCGAACTCCAGATTGATCGCGCCGGGAATGTGCCCGGCGCGGGCGTCGATCGGTTCGGTCTCCCCCCGATAGCGCGCTGCCGCGCGGGCGTCGATGACGACGCCGCCCGACGCGGCCGCGGCGCCAGCGTGGTCAGCATCGACCAGCCGGTCCACAGGCCACGAACGGGTGGTGAAGTGGCCCGGTTCGACACGGACCTCGCCGGACTCCACTCGATCTGGCGGCCAGCGCGCGTCGAGCAGTGCGGCGGGGTGGCCGATCAACCGCAGCATCCAGACCAAACGCGACGCGGGCACTCCCTCGCGATCGTCGTAGGCCACGAGCGGTTGCCCGTCGGAGAGCCCGATGGCGCGCATGCCCTCGCCGAACACCGCTGCGGGAGGGAACGGGTGCCGGCCGTCGGCTGCCGTCGGTGGGCTGGCCAACCAAGAATCGAGATCGACCCACACCGCCCCCGGTCGATGGCCAGCCACGAAGGCCGCGTGTCCGTCGGCGCCGTCGAGGTACCACCGCACATCTGCGAGCAGCACGGCGTCGAGCGCGGCAAGCCCCGCTTCGTCGATGATCGGCGGCAGATCGGTAGCAGGTGCCACGTCGAGATCGTAGAGGCGTGTGCGCGAGCCTGCCGCTCGCCGCGACCACCGCAGCGGTTGCCTTGGGGTTGTCAGATACCGGTGGCAACGCGTCGCTGCCCGGGACTACGCGTTGAGCATCTCGAGCAACTTCGTGGTGGTCGCCCAGTTGCGGATCGTCATGTGTTGGTACTCCGGTGTCGACGCCAGCCTGCTCAGTCGGCTCTGCGCGCGACGCTCGGCGAGTCGCGCCATGTACAGCACGCCAGTCCCGGGCCAGACCTGATCGACGCCCTCGCGTAGCGACACCGCCGCGAGGGCTCGCTTCGGGGTCAAGCCCTTGCGCAAGAACACGACGTCGGAGAGGTACCGGTCGCGATCCGACCCGAAGCCGTCGGGTGCGTTGGCTACGACGCTGTGCATCTGGCGCCGTGACCGAACGACAACCTTCACCGAGGTGTCGAGCTGGGCGACGAGCGCCGCTTCGATCGACTGCTCCAACGAACCGAGCGCTGAATCGGTGGTGAACACGACGTTGCCGGACTGGATGTACGTCTGCACGCCGTCGAAGCCCACGGCCTCGAACACCACACACAGGTCGGTCATCGAGATGATGTTCTTGCCGCCGACGTTGATTCCGCGCAGCAACGCGACGCAGCGAGTGCTCACGAACCGAACCGTATCCGTCGGCTGTCGAGCCGTGTTCGTGGGCCGCCTATCGTCGCCGGCGAACGAGCCGTGCGAGTGATCGCACCGCCGAGAGGAGCCCGCAATGGTCACGCTGTCCGCTGCCTTCGCCACATCGATGTCGACGCCCGAGCACGTCGACATCGCAGAGCAGCTCGGTTACGACCGAGCCTGGCTCTACGACTCACCGGCGCTCTATCCCGACGTGTGGGTCACATTGGCTCGCGCTGCCGAACGCACCGAACGCATCGGTCTCGGGCCGGCGGTGCTCGTGCCGTCGTTGCGTCATCCGATGACCAACGCTGCGGCGATCGCCACGCTCGATGCGCTCGCGCCGGGTCGTGTCGCCGTGGCGCTCGGTGCGGGATTCACTGGCCGCTACGTGCTCGGTCAGAAACCGATGCGCTGGGCCGCCGTCGCCGACTACGTACGCACACTGCAAGCGTTGCTGCGCGGTGACGAAGCCGAGTGGGACGGAGCGCCGATTCGCATGCTGCACCCCCAGGGATTCGGTGCTGTGCGACCGGTCGAAGTGCCCATCCTCATCGGGGCCGATGGACCGAAGGGCTTGGCGGTGGCCAGCGAGCTCGCCGACGGAGTGTTCAGTGCTGGGCAACCGGTGCAGGGCGACGGACCGACATGGCGCGCACTGTTGGCGTTCGGCACCGTGCTCGGTCCCGATGAGTCACCGACCGACGAGCGAGTGCTCGACGCCGCAGGACACGGGTTGGCTGTCGTGTACCACGCGATGTACGAGCGCGGCGGTGCCGATGTCGTCGATCAGCTTCCGGGAGGGGCTGCGTGGCGCGCCGACGTCGAGTCGATCGTTCCAGCGCGCCGGCACCTGGCGACCCACGAAGACCACCTGATTTCGCTCACCGCACGTGACCGAACGGCGCTCGATGCGGGCGGCGCGTCGCTGCTCACCTCGATGTCGTTCAGCGGGACCGCCGATCAGCTGCGCGACCGCATCCCCGAACTCGAAGCGGCTGGCGTCACCGAACTCGCCTACCAACCAGCTGGTCCCGACATTCCGGGCGAGCTTGCTCGGATGCGTGACGCCCTCGGCTGAGCCGGCTGCGGTGTTGCTACGGCGCGGTGCCCCGAGCGAGCAGCTCGTCGAGGAGCTCGGCCTCTTTGCGATAGCCCAAGAAGTGCCCGCCGTCGTCCCACACGACGAGCTGTGCGTGCGGGAGTCGTTCGAGTAGCCGGCGGGCGGCGGACAACGGAGCGTTGCGATCGTCGGCGCCGTGCCACCAGGTGACCGAACACGTGACCGCGTCGAGGTCGATGTCGTCCCAGCGGTTGGTGAGGGCATCGCTTTCGTCGGCCCACCCGTCGACGCCTTGCCGCAGCGCTTCGGTCACCGCGGTGACGAACGAGGTCTGCCAGTCCGGGTCGGTCATGATCTCCAGGTCGGACGGCGGCGCAGTTTCCATTACGGCGCGGAATCCGCCGAGCGGGTCGGCCAGGATCGCGTCGCGAGTTTCGCCCAACAGGGCGATCAGCGCGGCGTGATCACCCGACCGGCTGAACCGCTCGGCGCGCGTGTTGACCTCGATCATCTGGTCGATCTCGTCATCGACGAGCGGCGCAGCACCGACGATGATCGTCGCGGCGTCGACACGTTCGGGATGACGCGCGCACAACGCCAAGATGTGTGGTGCTGCTCCGCTGCCGCCGATCACGGGAAGCCGGTCGATCCCAAGAGTGTCGAGCACTGCCACCAGGTCGTCGGCGTGTTCGTTGAAGCCGCGGCCCGCCAGGCGCGTGGATGCCCCGAACCCGGGGCGCTCGGTGGTGATCATGCGTAGTCCTCGCTCAGACCACGGGGTGGTATCGGCGCGCACGGTGTAGCGCGAGCCCGGCGTGCCGGGAATCCGCAACATCGGGCGGTCGCCGTCGCCGCCCCAGGTGGTGAACGCCACCACACGACCATCTGGACGCGTGATGTGATGGTCGTCGATGCCAGGCGGTGGCGCAGGTCGATCGTCGGCGGACACGTGCGTGAACGTAGCTCGTCGGTTGCGCGGGGGTCTGAGAGCGCGGGGCTCGATCGTTCAGTCCCAGTCGATCGACAGGTAGCGCATCGCTTCGGCGAGCGCGTCGGCGGCGAGTTCGTTGCGCGGTGGCGCCACGTCGGGTGGTTCGTCGATCGCGGCGATGTCGTCGCTCGACGGCAACTCGGCGGGATCGCGCATCGTCAACGCGTCGGCGAGTCGATCGACCGGTTCATCGACGACTGGTACCTCGGGCGGGTCGTCGTCGAGCTCGCCGCGCACCACCTGGAGGTGTCGTCGCCGAGGCGTTGGCGCCCGCTCGGGCGTGGGTCGCATGATGTCGTCGTCGGGATCGTCGATGTTGGGGGCGTGCGGGTTGTTGCGCCAGATGTCGAGCAGTTGCGGTTCCACCAGGAACTCGTCGGCAAGCACGAACATCGCCGCCACCGTGTGTTTGCACACCGAGTCGTAGTCGTCGTCGGGGCACGAGCAGCGGGTGAGCAAATCGCGGGCTACCGGCATCCCCTCGCCTGGGGTGACCTGCAGCGTGACCACGTACGGCGTCGAGCGAGATCCGAGGACCTCGCAGGTGACGATGCCCGGAGCGATGTCGATGTCGGTGACGGCGTCTTGTTTGGCGTAGCGCTTGCCGCGGCGCAGCCGTTCTGGGTCGGACAGCTCGGCCGCCAGCACCTTGATCACCGTCGACGGCAGCCGACCGGGGTGCGTGGTGCCGTAGGGCTTGCGGGGTGCGCTCATCGCTCGTCGTCCAGTGTGACCAGTTCGGCCAGTTCGTCGTTGTCGAGCTCGGACACCCACGCCTCGGACGTGCCGACCACAGCGTCGGCGAGTGCTCGCTTCTCGTCGATGATCTTGCCGATCCGCTCCTCGACGGTGCCCTCGCACACCATCTTGTGCACGTTCACCAGCCGCTCCTGCCCGATCCGCCATGCGCGGTCGGTGGCCTGATCTTCCACCGCCGGATTCCACCATCGGTCGTAGTGCACCACCTGGCTGGCAGCGGTGAGGTTCAGTCCGGTGCCGCCCGCTTTCAGCGACACGATCAGCACCGGGCTGGCGGTGCCGGCTTGGAAGTCGTCGACCATCCGGTCGCGGGCGGTGCGGCTGACGCCGCCGTGCAAGAACGGCACGCTCATCTCGTGTTGCTCGGCGAGGTGGCGCACGAGCAGGTCGCCCATCTGACGGAACTGGGTGAACACCAGCGCCCGCTCGTCGGCGTCGAAGATGTCGGTCAGCAACTCGTCGAAGCGATTGAGCTTGCCCGACCGGCCGGCGAGGCGTGAGCCATCGCCGAGCGCGTGGGCAGGGTGGTTGCAGATCTGCTTCAGTCGGGTGAGAGCCCGTAGCACCACGCCGCGGCGCTGCATGCCGTCGAGGTCTTTCGCTTCGTCGAGCAGCTGGTCGACCACCTGTTGGTACATCGTGGCCTGCTCTTTGGTCAGCTTGGCGTAGGCGATCTGTTCGAGCTTGTCGGGTAGGTCGGGGAGCAGGCGTTTGTCGGCTTTGGTGCGGCGCAGCACGAACGGGTCGGTGATCCGCCGCAGCCGGCCGGCCACGTCGAGGTCGCGCGAACGCTCGATGGGTCCGGCGTACTTCCGGCGGAATCCGTCGAGCGAGCCGAGCATGCCCGGGTTGACGGCATCGAGGATCGCCCACAGCTCGCTCAGGCGGTTCTCGACCGGGGTGCCGGTGAGCGCCAGCTTCTGCTTGGCCCGCAGCTGACGCACCGCCTTGGCCGCCTTGGTGTGCGGGTTCTTCACCATCTGCGCTTCGTCGAGCACCACGGTGGCCCAGTCGACGGCCGCGAGGTGTTCGAGGTCGCGGGGCAGGAGCCCGTAGGTGGTCACCACCAGTTCGTTCGCCGGGTTGGTGGTGAACAGCTCGTCGTGATCGCCGTTGCGCCGCCGGTTGCTGCCGTGGTGAATGCGTACGTCGAGGTCGGGTGCAAACCGGTCGGCCTCCGTGCTCCAGTTGCGCACTACCGACAGGGGACACACCACCAGGTGTGGCCCGGGTCGGTCGGCGAGGTGGGCCAGCGTGGTCGCGGTTTTACCGAGCCCCATGTCGTCGGCGAGACAGCCGCCGAGGCCCAGCTCGGACAGGCGGCGCATCCATGTGAGGCCGCGGCGTTGGTAGTGGCGCAGCTCGCCGCGGAACTGCTCGGGCTCGGTCGCTTCTTCCAGTCGGTCGTCGGGGAGCCCGGCGAGGAGTTCCTCGACCCAGTCGCGTAGGTCGTGATCGATGCGCTGCCCAGCGTCGGTTCCACTGTCGGTGCGGTCGCCGCTGCTCGACTGGTCGCCGTCGGTGCGGTGCAGGATCATCGCCCGGTCGGCGTCGGCATCGTCGCCGTTAGCCAACGAGAGCAGCTCGATCGGCCCGACCTCGGAGTGATCGCGAATGAGTTCGAGCTGCCGTTCGCGGTGACGGCGGAGCTGGTCGGGATCGATGCGTACCCAGCGGTCGCCGGTGTGCAGCAGCCGGGCGCCGGCCTCGGTGGCTCGGGCGAGTTCGGTATCGGAGATCGGGGTGTTGTCGATCACCACCGACCACTCCACGAGCGCCTCCCGTCCGAGGCCGTGCTTGCGATCGTCGATCGGTGCCGGTGTGGCGGCGCCCGCCACCCGCGGTCGTTCGCGCACGAGCCG
>JBCBSO010000101.1:0-9549 GCA_039819205.1 Actinomycetota bacterium | reverse complement strand
GCATCGCGAAGTAGGCCGGCGCGTAGCTCGACAGCATGGCGAAGAACCCAAGCCCACCTGGCCGCAGCGTCGCCCAAACGGCCTCGATCGTTCGATTCCGTTCGGCACGCTCGACCAGGTGATACAGCGGCCCGAGCACGAGCACGGCGTCGTATCCACCGGGCGTGATCTGTGCCACGTCGCGCGCATCGCCGGTGCGCGCCGACCGCAGCGACACCTCCCGCGCCGCTGCCTGCTGTTCGGCGAGCGCAACACAACCCGGGCTGAGGTCGACGAGATCGACGGTGTGACCAGAGCGGGCCAACTCGATCGCATAGCGGCCCGGTCCACCACCAACGTCGAGCACCTGTGAGCCGGGGGGAATGAGCCGATCAACCATCGCGAGCGTCACGGCGAACTCGATCCATGCCTCGTCGAGTCGATTCCACTCGGTCGACGCATGCTCGTCGTAGTAGCGGCCGACAGCGCTCATCGTCCGATTGTTGCTGATAGGAGCATCACCGACGAGGGCTCATCCGCAACGAACTACGGTCCGGCGTCGTGCAGACCCTGCGGCTCGAATTCGACGACACGTCGTTGGAAGTCAACCGGTACGCCTCGTCCGGTCCGCTCACGTGCATGCTGCCCGGCCTTGGCGGAGGGATTCGCCGCTTCGCCCAGCTCGGCCAACGTCTGAGTGATGCGGGTCTGCAACCGGTGGCGATCAATCCCAGGGGCGCCGGCGCCAGCACGGGCTCGCTCGACAACCTGCGGATGGGCGACCTCGCCCGCGACGTAGCCAACGTGATCGAGCGACTCGGACCACCGGCGTTCATCGTCGGCAACGCCTTCGGCAACCGCGTGGCTCGGTGCGTGGCCAATACGCGACCGGAACTCGTCCGCGCGCTCGTGTTGGTGTGCGCAGGCGGCGAGGTTCCTCCGGAGCCCGACGCAGCGGCGTCGCTCGGCGAGTACTTCGACGAATCATTGAGCGAGGCCGATCGGCTCGCCGCGGCGCACCGAGCGCTGTTCTCCCCCGGCAACACGGTCGACGCGAGCTTCATCGACCCTGGACGCACCGTCGCTGCGGCTCGAGCCCAAACCGCGGCAACACGCGCGGAGTCTGCCGATTCGTGGATCGCCGGCGGCACGGCCCCGATGCTCGTCGTGCAGGGTGCCGACGATCGCATCGCCCCACCCGAGAATGGCCACCGACTCAAGGCTCGGTGGCCCGACCGCGTGGAGGTCGTCGACGTCCCCAACGCGGGACACGCCGTCCTCAACGAACAACCCGACGCCGTCGCCACGGCCATCCAGGAGTTCATCGCCCGCCTGAGGTGAGCCGACAACCGCCTCCGCACTGACGTTTGTGTGAGCACACAGCGCTGTGCCACCGAATGCCGCTCACACAAACCGACGATTCGCCCAACGCAGTACCGTTCCCAGCCGATGCGGCATGTGCGGGCGGCTCTTGCCGTGGCTCTCGTTGTTGCGGCGTGTACCGGCGGCGACGACGCGACCGGCACCTCGACGGTGCCCGACTCTCAGCGTTCGCCGGTGATCGAGGAGCTGTTTGCCGATGCAGGGGTGGAGGGCACGTTCGTTGCCCGCAACGTCGACTCCGGCGAGTCGGTGGTGGCCAATCCCGAACGGGCCGCGGTCCCGCGTCTGCCTGCGTCGACGTTCAAGATCCTCAACTCGCTGGTGATCCTCGAGTCGGACGTACTCGACTCCGTCGACACCACGGTGCCGTGGGATGGCATTCAACGAGACATCGCATCGTGGAACCAGGACCACAGCCTGAGAAGCGGGATCGAGGTGAGCGCCGTGTGGGTGTACCAACAGCTCGCCCGCAAGGTCGGGATCGAGCGGATGCAGGAGGTGGTCAGCGCCGTCGGCTACGGCAACGCCCGAGTCGGGCCGAACGTCGACGACTTCTGGCTGCGCGGCGACCTGCGCATCTCGCCCCAGGAACAACTCGACTTTCTCGAGCAGCTGCACACCGGCGATCTGCCATTCGCCGATGAGCACCTCGCGGCGGTGCGCGACATCATCGTGCGCGAGCGCGGCAATGGCTGGACGTGGTCGCACAAGACCGGTACGGCGCTCGCCGGCGAGCAAGCACTGGGTTGGCTCGTGGGCATCGCCGAGTACGACGGCGACGCGTGGGTCTTTGCCCTGAACCTCGATCTCGGCCCGAGCGACGACACCGCACTCGAGCGCCAGATCGATCCGCAGGTACGCCTCGACATCGCCCGCGCCGCCCTCGTGGAGCTCGGTGCCCTCCCCGAGCGGTGACGGACCAGCGCGGGTGGCGCACACGATCTGTGTCAGCCCATATCGCTGCGTCACCCATCGTCGCTGACACAAACGCAAGAACGGCCCGACGCGCTACGACGCTCCGTCGACGACTCCGCTTTGCGAGAATGACCGCATGGCCGATCATGAGCTGATCATTCGGGGCGGCACGGTGATCGACGGCACCGGCGACCCGCGGCGCACCGCGGACGTTGCCGCGACCCACGGCGTGATCACCGACGTTGGTGCCGTCACCGGCAGCGCAACCCGCGAGGTCGACGCCGACGGCGCCATCGTCGCCCCCGGATTCGTCGATGTGCACACGCACTACGACGGCCAAGCCACCTGGGAGTCGACGATGCAACCGTCGTCGTGGCACGGCGTGACCACGGCGGTGTTCGGCAACTGCGGCGTCGGATTTGCACCGGTGCACGACGACGACCACAACCGACTCGTGCAACTGATGGAAGGCGTCGAGGACATCCCGGGCACGGCGCTGCATGAGGGACTCACCTGGAACTGGAACACCCTGACCGAGTACCTCGCCGCCCTCGACGGCCCGAAGGACCTCGACATCGCTGCGCAGGTACCGCATGCTGCGCTGCGCCTGCACGTGATGGGCGAACGAGGTGCATGCGGCGACGACGCCACGGCGGATGACATTGCCCAAATGGGCCACCTCGCCGCCGAAGGTATCCGGGCCGGATTTCTCGGCTTCACCACGAGCCGTACCGTGAATCACAAGACCTCGCTCGGCGAACCGACGCCCACGCTCACGGCCGCACGTGACGAACTCGTCGGTATCGCCGAAGCGATCGGCACAACCGGTCAGGGCGTGTTGCAGCTGGTGTCGGACTTTTTCGACATCGACGGCGAATTTGCGCTGGTGCGGGCGATGACCGAGCGTTCGGGACGCCCGATCAGCTTCACACTCGTCGAGTCACCACGCGGGTACGACTATCACCGGGCGATCCTCGGCCACATCGAATCGGCCCGCGCCGACGGGCTGACCGTGACGGGCCAGACCGCTGTCCGGCCGATCGGCGTGCTGCTCGGCTTCGAATGCACGCTCAACCCCTTCCTGCTCAACCCGGTGTTCCGCGAGGTCGCCGACTTGCCGGCGGATGCGCGTACCGCAGCCCTGCACGATCCGGGTCTCCGAGCTCGGCTGCTCGAGGCCGCCGGGGGCACCGACGAACAAGCGGTGGGCGGTCGGCTCATCGAGCGCTACGACATCATGTTCCCCGTCGGCGAGACGCCCGACTACGAGCCGCCTGTGGCAAATTCGATCGCGGCGATCGCCACACGAGAAGGTCGATCGGCGGCCGAGGTGGCGCTCGACGCCATGCTGGGACACGACGGCACGGCGATGCTGTGGGTCCCCTTCTCCAACTACGGGCAGGGCAACCTCGACGGCACGCGTGAGCTGCTGACCCATCCGTATACCGTGCCGGCGCTCTCCGACGGCGGCGCCCACGTCGGCACGATCTGCGACGGATCGTTCCCGACCACGTTGCTGCAGCACTGGGGGCGCGACCGTGACGGCGAGCGCATCGACATCGAGTTCCTGGTGCAGCGCCAGTGCCGTGACACCGCCCGTCTCGTTGGCCTACACGACCGCGGCGTGCTGGCGCCGGGCTACCGGGCCGACCTCAACATCATCGACCTCGAGCACTTGCGCGTGCGGCGGCCCGAGCTGCGCTACGACCTCCCGGCGGGTGGTCGGCGCATCGTCCAGCGCGCCGACGGGTATGTCCATACCTTCGTCGCCGGTGTCGAGACGTACGCCGATGGCGCCGCCACTGGCGAACTGCCGGGACGACTCATCCGTGGCGCACAAGCAGCGCCGATCGAGGGCTGAGCATGGCCACCGCGTTGCAACCGACCGACGTACAGCCCCTCGAGCGCTACGCCGAATGGCGGGCCACCGATGTTGCCGACCCCGAGGAGTGGACATATCGGTTGACGGCAACCGACCTCGCCGAACTGGAGTCGGCGGTGGCGGTGGCCCGTTCCAATGCCGCCGACGTACTCGACGTGAACAAGGAGCACTTCCCGCTCGACACGCTGGTGCCCGTGCTTGCCGCCATCGCCGAGGAGTTGATCAACGGGCGGGGCTTCCAACGGATCTCGGGCCTCCCGGTCGAACGGTTGGGCGCCGACGATGCGTCGTGGATCTACTGGGGAATCGGGCTGCACCTCGGCGTGCCATGGCCACAAAACGTCAAGGGCCACCTGCTCGGCGACGTGAAGGATCAAGGCAAGGCGCTCGACGACCCCACCGCCCGTGGCAACGAGATCGGCGGTTCGAGCCTTGGCTTCCACTCCGATGGCTCCGACCTCGTCGGACTGTTATGTCTCGACCCAGGCGTGTCGGGCGGCGACAGTCTGATCTCCAATGCGCTGCTGTGTCACAACCTGCTGGCCGAATCCGACCCGGATCTCGCCGGTGAGCTGTATGCCGGTTTGCCATACGACTTTCGTGGCGAGCAGGCGACGGGCGACAAGCCGTACTACCACGTGCCGGCGTTCAGCCGGCATGACGAACGGCTGTTCATCCGCTACATCCCGCAGTACATCTTGGCCTCGCAGCGACACGACGACGCCCCTCGACTGACCGAGGCGCAACGTGCGGCAATGAAGGCGTACTCGGCGCTCGTCGACGATCCCGAGCACTGGGTAGCGATGACCTTTGAGCCGGGCGACATGCAGTTCGTGAACAACTACCACGTGCTGCACGGCCGCACGTCGTACGTCGACGACGCCGACGCCGGTCGGGTTCGGTGGCTGAAGCGTCTGTGGCTGGCCACCGAGATCCTGTCCGCTAACGACCGCCCGGCCCGCTTTCAAGCAGCTGGCGCCACGGCGCACTGGGCGGCGCGCCGAACGAAGGCCTGAGCAGCCGCTCTACGTCTGCCGACGACACATCTCTCATTCGACTCACCACCGGAGGACATCCCATGAGCACAACCCGCGAGTTCGACGTGATCGTGTTCGGCGCAACCGGCTTCACCGGCCGGCTCGTCGCCGAGTATCTCGCCGAACGCTATGGCGTCGGCGGCGATGTTCGGTGGGCGATGGCCGGACGGAGCGTCGACAAGCTCGAAGCGGTACGCGCCGAGATCGGCGCACCCGACGACACCCCGCTCGTCGTCGCCGACAGCGACGATGACGCTTCGCTGCGTGCGCTGGCAGAACGGACGCGATGCGTGCTCACCACCGTGGGCCCATACACCTGGTACGGCGAGAAACTCCTCGCCGCGTGCGTCACCACCGGGACCGACTACGTCGATCTCTGCGGCGAAGTGTTGTGGATGCGCGACATGATCGACCGGTACCACGACCAGGCCGTCGAATCCGGCGCCCGCATCGTGCACTCGACCGGCTTCGACTCGATTCCGTTCGATCATGGGGTCTTGTTCCTCCAGGCCGCTGCCGAGGAGCGCTTCGGCAGCGCATGTCAACGCGTACGAACGCGCGTGACCGACGTGCGCGGCACCTTGTCGGGCGGCACCGCAGCCAGCGGCAAAGCCACGATGGAGGCAGTGCAGGCCGACCCCAGCCTGTTCGCCCCGCTGGTCGACCCGTTCTCGCTCTGCGCTGGCTTCCAAGGGCCGCCGCAGCCCGACGGCGACCAGGTCGTCGAAGAAGAGTTCATGGGCGGATGGGTGGCGCCGTTCTTCATGGCCCCGATCAATACGAAGAACATCCACCGCTCGAACACGTTGATGGGCCACCGCTACGGCGAAGGGTTCGAGTACGACGAGATGTTCTATGCCGGTCCGGGCGACGGCGGCCGCCAAATGGCCGACCTGATGGCGGCGATGGCCCGCGGGATGGGCGACGGTGGTGGCGACAACGGCCCACAGCCAGGGGAAGGCCCGTCGAAGGAAGAGCGTGATGCCGGCGGCTACGAGATGCTGATCATTGGCACCCACGCCGATGGTGGCGAGGCGCGCGCCCGCGTGACCGGTGACAAGGACCCGGGCTACGGATCGACCTCGAAGATCATCGCCGAAGCCGCGCTGTGCCTGATCGAGGACCGCCCCGACGTCGCCGGTGGGGTGTGGACACCGGCGGCGGCGCTCGGTGAACCGCTGCTCCCACGGTTGGTCGAACGCGCCGGCATGACGTTCGACCTCGTCGACAGCTGAGCGAGCTACGTACGCGCCGTCTCGGCGCCGATAGTTGCACAGGCCGCAAACAGCGACGCCGAGAAGCCACATCACTCGCCGGTAGTCGAGGCGCCTGCGGGTTCTCGGCGGCCGCGGTTGCGGAAACCGCAACCGACGACGCCGAGAAGCGACATCACACCGCTGGTTGTTGCTGCGTCGCGCAGTGCACGCCGCCACCACCCGCGGCGACGGGGTCGATGTTCACCGGCACGACCGTGCGCCCGGGGTGAAGATCGCCGATCAGTTCGGCCGCGATGCCGTCGGCTTGCGCGTCGCCGAACTCGGCGACGATCACCGCGTCATTGCACACGTAGTAGTTCACGTAGCTGGCAAGGAAATCTGGGTCGCTGCGGCGGGTGGTCGACGGTTGATCGAGCCGCACCAGCTCGTAGGGCTCGCCGTCGAGCGTGGTCATGCGTTGCAGCTCAGCGGCCGTGTCGACCGCCAGGTCGTACCAGGTCTCCCCCGGCTCGACGTATGACGGGAACTCGTGGATGATCGTCGCTGGATCGATGAAGCGGGCCAAGGTGTCGATGTGACCGTCGGTGATGTCTTCGCCGGCGACTCCATCCACCCACAACAACCGATCGGCGCCGAGCAACGCCACCAATCGCTCGGCGATCTGGGCCTCGCCGAGACCCGGATTGCGATTGGGGTTCACCCAGCTACTGCGGGCCGCCAGCAGCGTGCCCTCCCCATCGGTCTCCACACCACCGCCTTCGCCGACGATTCCGGCATCGACCAATTCGACATCGAGGACGTCGGCAACAACCGCCGCAAGCGTTGCATCACCATCGTGCACTTGTTTGTCGCCCCAGCCGTTGAACTCGACGCGGCCGGCGGCGAGCTGGCCGCGATCGTCGGCAAGGAACAACGGCAGCGTGTCGCGCGCCCACAGGTCGTCGACCGGAGCCTCGATCAGCTCCACATCGGAGCCGACGAGGTCACGCGCTCGCGTCATGTCAGGCGGCGCCACCAACATGCGCACCGGCTCGAACTCGGCGATCACCAGACCGAGGTCGGCGATGGTCGTTTGCACGTCGGGGAGATCGCCACCCCAGACATCGCGCCGGCCGGGGAAGCACATCCACGTCGCCGCATGTGTTGCGTCCTCGGCCGGCATCCACCTCGACGTCGCCACGACTCCCTCCTCGATACTTCCGTCACCACCGCCGGCCGGGCCGCCGCCGCTGCGGTCTTGGGTGTCGTCGCCGGAACACGCCGCCAACCACCAACCGAATGCACCAAACGCTCCAGCACGGAGCACCGCCCGACGGCTCACGCTCACGGCGGCAGCGTAGGGCGGCGTGGCCGACAACGGTCGTGACGCCACTCATCGATCTCCAATGAACGCCACGCACCCGATCGCCGCAGGCGGTCCACATCGGAGCGGAACCAGCACCACACCTAGGGTCGTCGCCCATGGTGCGACTGAGTGATCTCCACGCGAGCGAGGCAGAGCATCTGCGTGCGCGGGCGGACGCGATGCCCACGTTCGAATGCCACCAGTGGCTGACGCCACCACCACTTGCAGAGGCGACGGTGGCACTCGTCTCCACCTGCGGTATGCACCGCCGCACCGATCCGCCCTTTGCACCAGGCGCGGTCGACTACCGACTGTTGCCCCGCGGCGTCGATTCGACGTGATCGTCTCCCACATCAGCGCCAACTTCGATCGCAGTGGGCTGGCCGACGACCCGAACGTGGCGATGCCGCTCGATCGCCTCGAAGACCTCGCTGCAACAGGCGAGATCGGCGGCGTGTCGCAGTGGCACTACACGTTCATGGGCGCCCATCCTCGGCCCGACATGTTCGAAACGACGGGTCTCGAGGTCGGACGATTGCTCGCCGACGACGGCGTCGACGTGGCGCTCCTCGTACCGGTTTGACCACTGTGCTCGGGCGCGGTCGGCGCCCTCGCCCACTTCATCGAGCGTGCCGGCGTAGCCACGGCATCGATCAGCCTCGTGCGCGAGCAGACCGAACGAGTCCAGCCACCTCGCGCGCTGTGGGTTCCGTTCCCGCTCGGCCGTCCGCTGGGCCTGCCTGGCGATGCCGAGTTCCAGCTCGATGTGCTGCGCGCCGCACTGGGCATGCTGTCGACGGCAACCGAGCCGACGATCGACGACTATCCGATCGACGCGCCGAGCACCGGACCAGAAGCATGGGCGTGCCCGCTGAACCTCGCCGTTGCTCCGGACGACTCACTCACCGGACGGTTGCTCGCCGAGGTAGGCCGGCTGCGGCCGTGGGCTGTCGAGACACGCCGTCGTCGGGAGCGCACCTCGTTCGGATTGTCCGGCGCATCACCTGAGCAGGTCGACGACGTGGCGTGCGCCCTCGCCGCAGTCGCGGAGACCGGCAACGTCGCCGATCCGCCGGCGGCCGACATCGACTGGGCGCACGAGATGCCGTTCCTGCTGCGACATCTCGCAGATGACCTGCGCAGCTTCTATCACGAGGCGATCGCCGCGCAGCCAGGCGATCCGCCCCCGAACCACGATGCGCTCAACGCGTGGATCTTCGGCCAGACCGTCTTCGGCGACGTCCTCGTGTCGATCGGCGACGCGTTGACGGCCATCGGTGACAGCAACCCGATGGCCGTGCTCGTGCGCAACTTCATCATCCCGGAGGGGCACTACCGCGGCGTGTCGAACTTCGAAGGGATCGCCGGCGGGTACACGCAGAGCGATCGCCCACCGTCGTAACGCGCTACCCCCGCGGGCAATGATCAGGCCGCACCGATGCGGACCCGCTCGGGCGTGAGGCCGGTCCACTCGTGAAACGCTCGATAGAACGAACTGGGGTCGGCGTATCCGAGTAGGAACGAGATCTCGGTCGTCGAGATCGCTTCGTTCGACAGGTAGTGGCGGGCCAACGCTTCGCGCGTCGACGCCAGCACCGCTTGAAACGACGTGCCCTCTTCTGCCAGCCGGCGTTGCAGCGTGCGCGTGCTCATCGCCAGCGATCGTCCGACGTCGCGCATCGCCGTGCTCCCGGCCGGGAGTAGCTCCACCAGTGCCGCACGCACTCGTTCGGTGGTCGATGCATCGGCGTCGACCTCAGCGAGCCGAGTGCGCAGCGATGGTTCGAATTG
>JBCBSO010000100.1:0-9590 GCA_039819205.1 Actinomycetota bacterium | reverse complement strand
TCGACGCGATGACCGACACGATGACCGCGGCGCTCGATCGCAACCGTGATGGCGGCGATGCCGCACTGTGAGGAACGGGTGTCCTCCGCTGTTTGGTCACGCGTGCCCGCTGGCGACCGCTTGTACATTGGTGCCGTGCCCACCCTCCGCCTGTTCGCGTCGGCCCGCGAGGCTGCGGGCGTCGGCGCCGACACCATCGATGGTGCCACGGTCGGCGAAGTGCTCGATGCCGCCCGCCACCGGTACGGCGAGCGATTCGATGCGGTGCTCCCAACATGTCGCATCTGGGTGAACGGCGCCGCCGCCGATGCGGCCACCAGCGTCGATGCGGCCGATGAGGTGGCCGTGCTACCACCGGTCTCAGGAGGATGTTCATGACCACCACCGATCAGGCCGACCCGAGCGAGTTGTCGCTCGACGAGCTGCGTGCACTGCGCGAGCAGCTGCAGCTCGAAGATGACGCCGTGTCGTATGCCCGGCGTGTCGCCCAGGCGCGGCTCGACCTGATCACCGCAGAGGTCGGACGACGCGGTGGCGCGGTCGACGAGGAACTGCGCTCGGTGCTGTCGTCACACCTCACCGGTGGCCCGGCGCGACCGCCGCGGCCGACCGAGGACTTGAGCGACCACCCGCTGGCGGTAGAACTCGACGAGATCTGCGCCGAACACGGTCTCGGCCGACTCGCCTCGCTCGACAGCGACGAACTCGAAGCGCTGCGCACCGCGGTGGCCGGGTTCGAGCAACGCGTGTCGTCCGATCGGCGGGCGCGCTTTGAACGGCTCGACGCGCTGAGCGCCGAACTCGTTCGCCGCTACCGCGACGGCGAAGCCGATATCGACGGTATTGCCGCCAGCGACGCCGACAGCTGAACCGACCACTGCGCGCCGCCGCCCACTGCATCGACGGCGCCGCTGCACCACCACCAGCGACGTTGACGCGCCGCCGCAAATCCCGACCGGTTCAGTCGGTAGAGTCCCGCAACACGCCGTTATCGTGTCGCCGTCGTGCAACGCGCTGCGATCATCTCGCTTCACACGTCGCCGCTACTTCAACCCGGTTCGGGCGACAGCGGCGGAATGAACGTGTACGTGCGCGAGCTCACATCGGCGTTGGCCCAGGCCGGCGTGGAGTGCACCACGTTCACCCGCGCCGATCGGCCCGGCCTCCCACAGGTGATCGACGTCGAGCCCGGACACCGCGTGGTGCACGTCGAGGCCGGTCCATACGACCTGGCCAAAGAGCAGCTCCCGACCACCACCGACGTGTTCGCCAGCGGCGTGCGCGAGTGGCTCGACGAGCACGGCCGCCCCGACGTCATCCATGGCAACTATTGGCTCAGTGGTGTGGTCGGACATCGTTTGAAGCACGAGCTCGATGTTCCGTTCGTCACCACGTTCCACACGTTGGCGCGGGTCAAGGCCGAAGGTGGCGACCCCGAGCCTGAGTGGAGAGACCGCGCCGAGGCCGAGATCGTGCAGTGCGCAGATGCCATATGTGTGTCGTGCGAGCCCGAGGCCGAGCAGTTCCGTCGTCTGTACGGGGAACCGCAGGGCCGGCTGGAGATCGTCGCCCCCGGCGTCGAGCACGCCTTCTTCGCTCCTGGCGATCAACAGGGCGCACGTCATGCGATCGACGTCGATCCCGACCGACCACTGGTGCTGTTCGTCGGCCGCATCCAAGCGTTGAAAGGGCCCGACGTGGCCATCGGCGCGCTCGCCGAACTCGCCGCAACCGACGCGCAGCTGTTGATTGTCGGCGGCGCCAGCGGTGTCGACGGCAACGGCGAACTCGCCGCGGCTCGCCGTCTGGTGAGCGACCTCGGTCTGGATGATCGAGTGCGGTTCGTCGAGCCCCAACCGCACCACATCCTGTCGTCGTACTACCGCGCCGCCGACGTAGTGGTGGTTCCCAGTCGCAGCGAGAGTTTTGGCCTCGTCGCGCTGGAAGCTGCCGCATGCGGGATTCCCGTCGTGGCCAGTGGTGTCGGCGGGTTGCTCAGCCTGATCGACGATGGCCGCACTGGGACCCTCGTCGGTGACCGCTCGCCGCATACGTTCGCGGCGGCGATCGACGAGTTGCTCGCTGATCCATTGCGCCGTGCCGAGATGGGTGCGGCAGCAGTCGAACGCGCCCGCCGCTACACCTGGAGCTTCGCCGCCGCACGGCTGCGCCGCGTGTACACCGACCTGGTGGTGCGCGAGCTGGTGTCGTGCGGATGAACGCTCGCCGTCTCGCATGAGCGACGCATACACCGCCGCGGATCTCGCCGTTCTCGAGCGGCAGATCGACGAGTGGCTCGGCGCTCTGCGCGCCGAGCACGACCACATCGTGGCCGTCGATCGGGCCACCGACGACGTGATCCGGTGGTATGTGCGGATGCGTGGTGACGATAAGGAGTTCACCACCGTGTGGCTCACCCTCGGTCAGCGCACCTTGCGTTACGAGACCTACGTGATGCCCGCCCCCGAAGAGCAACAGACCGTGCTCTACGAGCATGTGCTGCGGCGCAACGACACGATGGTGGGTGCGCACTTCTCGATCGGTGCCGAAGACGCGTTGTTCCTGCGCGGCGAAGTGGCGACACATGCCGTGACGCTCGACGAACTCGACCGCATTCTGGGCACGTTGTACTCCCAGGTCGAACAATGCTTCCTGGCGCTGTTACGCATCGGCTTTGCGAGTCGCTTCGGATCGTCGTAGGGCTCGCCAGCTGTCTCTGACGATGCGCGTCGACGTTGCGCGTTGACGCGCATCGTTTCCGCCAGCGGCGACCGCTCGCCCATGTACGCGCGACCGGGCGGGCTTGATCGGAGGAGTCGGTCCACGTCGTAGCCCGCCCGGTCGCTAGCGTCCCGGCGATGGACGAACCGGTCGAATTGGTGGTGATCGGCGGCGGCAATATGGGCGAGGCGCTGGTCGGCGGGCTGCTTGCGTCGGGGGCGCATTCACCCGACGACGTCGCCGTGGTGGAGATCGACGCCGATCGTCGTTCGGCATTGGCCGGCACCTTCCCCGACATCGCGGTGCACGACACGTGTCCCCCATGTCGTTCGGCGGTGCTCGCCGTCAAACCGCAGCACACCGCCGATGCTGCGGCGACGGCGGCCGACGCCGGAGCTGGGCGTGTGTTGTCGATCGCTGCTGGGGTCACCACCGGTGCGCTCGAGGAGGCGATCGCCGGGCGATCCAGCCGCGGCGAGGGTGAGGTCGCCGTGGTGCGGGCGATGCCGAACACGCCGGCGCTGGTCGGCCGCGGCGCATCGGCGATCAGCGGAGGCAGTGCCGCCGCAACACACGATCTCGAGTGGGCGGCATCAATCCTCGGCGCCGTCGGCATCGTTGAAGAACTCGCCGAGCACGACCTCGATGCGTTCACCGCCACCATTGGGTCCGGTCCCGCCTACGTCTTTCTCGTTGCCGAGGCGTTGATCGATGCCGCCGTGGCCGAAGGGCTCGACGCCGATACCGCCCGGCGGACGGTGGTCCAGCTAATGGTCGGGGCGGCAGCGCTACTCGAATCGGGCGACGACCCAGCTGAATTGCGCCGCAAGGTGACCTCCCCCGGTGGCACGACGGAGGCCGGTCTCGGTGCACTCGACCGCGCCGAAGTGCGTGGCGCGTTCGCGGCCGCGGTGCGCGCCGCCGCGGCGCGCGGCCGCGAGCTCGGTTGAGGGCTGAACACGGACCGGCGACTTCGTGAACACGAGAAAAATTGACGTGCCCCTTTTCACACCGATGCGCGATCGCCTATGGTGATCTTCGTGGAGACGCGTCCACCGGAAACGGTGGGCGGCGCCGACAGGGCTGGTGCCATCGGGGGGTTGGCACCGGCCCTTGTCGCGTTTTGGGCCGCTACCGAACGAGCACGTCGACCAGCGCAGTGTGGCCGTTGACGCCTGCCCACTAGGTTGCCGCCGATGGCTCGTCGGTACGACACGATCAGCGTTCTCACCGACTATGGAACCGACGACGAGTTCGCCGGCGTGCTCCATGCGGTGATTCGCGACCTCGCGCCAGACGCCGCAGTGATCGACCTCACTCACGGCGTCGCGCCGTTCGACGTGCGCGGTGGCTCACTTGCGCTCGCCAGAGCGATCGCCTATGTCCCCGTCGGCGTCGTGCTGGCCATCGTCGACCCTGGTGTGGCCACCGATCGCCGGGCGATCGCCGTCGAAGTCGCCGATGGCGATGGCGTCCTGATCGGCCCCGACAACGGACTGCTTGCGCCCGCAGTGGCGCTCGCCGGTGGTGCTCAACGAGCGGTCGAGCTGACCAACGTCGAGTACCAGCTCGCCGCGCCCGGGGCGACCTTCGCCGGGCGCGACGTGTTCGCGCCGGCGGCCGCACACGTCTGTAACGGGGTGGAGCTCACCGAGTTCGGGCCGCTGCTCGATGTCGATCTGTTGATGCCGGGTGTGGTCCCGCTGGTGCAGGCCGACGAACAGCGGGTGATCGCCCAGGTGTTGTGGGTCGACCGCTTCGGCAACGCCCAGTTGAACGTGGCTCCTGACGATCTCGCCGACACGTTTGGTGAACGCGTCGAGGTGCACATCGAGCATCCCACCGCGGGGGCGGTGACGCGTAGCGCACGCCGCGTGCGCGCATTCGCCGAACTCGGAGGTGGCGAGATCGGTCTCGTACTCGACTCGACGGGTTTACTGGCGCTGGTTCTCGATCAACGCTCGGCAGCCGCGGAACTCGAACTCGCCCCCGGCGACCAACTGACGCTCGTTCCGGGGGATCCCGACAACGATCGCGGCATCACCCAGCCGGTGGGCACCCCGACGCGCCGCTGACCGAGAGAAGCGGGTTTGTGTAAGCACACATCGCGTCGCCAACGGTTTCTGCTCACACAAGTCGAATAGTCGGTCGTCGGTATCGTGGAGGGCGTTATGCGTCCCGCGACCACCCTCACGCTCGGCCTGTTGCTCGTCGCCATCTTGCTGGCCGGCACGATCTCGTTGCTCCAGCTCTGAGCTTCAGCGGGGCCACTGTTGTCCCCGCTGCCCAGTCGATCTACGCTCCTCGGTGCCGCTGTCGGGGATCGGCGGGCGCACATCGAGTTGGATCGAGGGAGAACCGTGAATCTGGCGAGCATCATCGACGCTCACGACGCCGACAATGTGGCGTTGATCGGGCGACGGCGCAGCACCACCTACGGCGAGCTGCGCGAGCAAGTTGCTGCGTGCCGCGGTGGTTTGGCTGAACTCGGCATCGGCGACGGCGACCGCGTTGCATTGCTGCTCGGCAACTCCCGCCGCTTCGTCGTGTCGTATCTCGCAGTCCTCGGGCTCGGCGGCGTCGCCGTGCCGCTCAACCCGACGAGCCCTGCCCCTGAAGTGCGCGATCAGATCAATGCGGTCGGCGCCAAGGCCGTGGTGCTCGACAACGTCAGCACCCCGATGTGGACACATCTGGACCGCACCGAAGTGCCAACGGTCGAACTTGAGATCAACACCGACGGCGCCGATGCCGGGCCCGGTAGCCCGATCGCGTTCGACGACCTGCTTGCGGCGACCCCGGTCGACGTGGTCGACGTGGATCCCGACCACCTCGCCGCGCTGTTGTTCACCAGTGGCACCGCCGGCTCGCCGAAGGCGGCGATGTTGACCCACGACAACCTGCTGTCCAACATCGATCAGGCCTCGGGCAGCTCAGCTCAGGTCAACGAGACCGACGTGATCTTCGGGTTGCTTCCGGTGTTTCACATCATGGGCCTCAACGTCGTGCTCGGCATGGGCCTGCTGCGCGGCGCAACGATCGTGCTGGTGCAGCGGTTCGATCCGGCGACGGCGGTGCAGACCATCGTCGATCGGCAAGTCACCGTGCTCCCTGGTGCACCCGGCGTATGGAAGGCGTTCGCCCATTTCGACGAGCTGGCACCAGACACCTTCTCGAGCGTGCGTGTGGCACTCTCGGGGGCCGCCCGGCTGCCCATCTCGGTTGCGGAGACCATGCGCGATCGCTTCGGTGTTGTGATCCGCGAGGGATACGGCCTCACCGAAGCCAGCCCGATCGTCACCACCATGGTGGGCAGTGAGGTTCGGTTCGGTTCGGTCGGTCGCGCGCTCGGCGGCGTCGAAGTCCGCCTGGTGAACGACGACGGCGACGCACTGGTCGGCGACGTCGGCGAGATCTGGGTGCGCGGCCGCAACGTGTTCCCGGGGTACTGGGAAGATCCCGACGCCACGGCCGGGGTGATCAACGACGACGGTTGGTTGATGACCGGCGACATGGCCACCGCCGACGACGACGGCTACCTCTATCTCGTCGACCGCAGCAAGGACCTGATCATCGTGTCGGGCTTCAACGTGTACCCCGCCGAGGTCGAAGAGATCCTGATGAGCCACCCAGAGGTGCTCGAGGCCGGGGTCGTCGGAGTGCCGCACCCCAACAGCGGCGAAGCGGTCAAGGCCTACGTGGTCACGACCGACGACTCCGATCTCGACGAGGATGCCCTCGTCGACTACAGCCGCGATCGTTTGGCCCGCTACAAGTGCCCGTCGAAGGTGATCTTCGTCGACGAGTTGCCGCGCAACACCCACGGCAAGCTGGTGCGTCGCAACCTCGACGAATCGCTGCGCGTCGGCGCCTAACGAGCCGGGGCGCCGTTCGCCCATCGATCGCGAAACTCCGTGCAACGATCGCGCTCACAGCTTTGTGAAAGCGTGCACGAGGGCTCTAACGTCATAGGTGATGGCTGGCCAGCGGACGCGCCGACGAATCCCCGAAGCGACCGTCGCCCGCTTGCCGGTGTACCTGCGGATTCTCACCGAGCAGTTCGACGACGGCGTCACCAACATCTCCTCTGAGGAGCTGGCTGAACTCGCTGGCGTGAACGCGGCGAAGGTGCGCAAGGACCTCAGCTATCTCGGCAGCTACGGCACGCGCGGCGTTGGGTACGACGTGGAGTTCCTGGTGTACCAGGTGCAGCGCGAGCTCGGGCTGACCCACGATTGGCCGGTCGTGATCATTGGCGCCGGCAACCTCGGTCAAGCCCTCGCCGGCTACGGCGGGTTCGGCGAGCGAGGATTCCCGGTCGGTGGCGTCGTCGACGTCGCTCCCAGCAAGATCGGCACGGTCGTCGGCGGCGTACGCGTCCGCCACGTCGACGAACTCGGCCAGATCGTGGCCTCGAAGAACATCTCGATCGGGGTCATCGCCACCCCAGGCCCGGCTGCCCAAGATGCCGCCGACGCGCTGGTCGCCGCCGGTGTCACCAGCATCCTCAACTTCGCACCGGCCGTGATCGGGGTGCCGGCTGGCATCTCGGTGCGCAAGGTCGACTTGGCGGTCGAGCTGCAGATTCTGAGTTACTACGAACAACGCCGCGCAGGCGGCCAACAGGCCGGCTTGCGTGCCGTTCCCGGTGGCCGCGGCCGGGGCGCGAGCGCATAGGCTGAGCACACCATGTCGGTCCTCGTCGTCGGTGTCAGCCACCGCAGCGCACCACTTCCGCTTCTCGAGCGGATCACGATCGACGACGAGGCGATGCCGAAGGCGATCACCCATCTCGCTCGGCGCGACACGATCCGCGAAGCGGTGGTGTTGTCCACGTGCAACCGCACCGAGGTGTACGTGGTTGCCGAGCTGTTCCACGGCGCCTACGGCGACATCCGCGACTTCTTGTGCGAACAATCCGGGTTGCACGTCGACGAACTCGCACCCCATCTGTACTCCCAGCACGATCGGGCCGCAGTGGAGCACCTGTACGACGTGGTGGCGGGTCTCGACTCGGCGGTGCTCGGCGAGAGCGAGATTCTCGGCCAGGTGCGCGGTGCATGGGACGCCGCACAACGCTCTGGCGGTGCGCGGTCGTCGCTGAACCTGCTGTTCCGCAGTGCCGTCGAAGCGGGCAAGCGCGTTCGCACCGATACGTCGATCGGTCATGGCACCGCATCGGTCAGCCATGCCGCAGTCGAGATGATCGCCGACGTCGATGGTGACCTCGACGAGCGTTCCGTTCTCGTGATCGGCGCCGGCTCGATGGGCGACGGCGTCGCTGTTGCGCTGGCCCGCGCTGGCGCACGCCACGTGGTTGTCGCCAACCGCGCCCGGGAGCGGGCCGATGACCTTGCCGCCCGCGTCGGCGGAGAAGCGATCGACTTCGCTGACATCCCCACGGCGATCGACGATGCCGACATCGTTGTCACTGGCACCGGATCCGGACAGCCGATCCTCACCGAAGCGCTACTCGAACCCACGCTGCGGAATCGCCAGCGCCCGCTGCTCATCGTCGACATCGCCGTGCCACGCGACGTCGAACCCGCGGTGGCCGAGCGTTCCGATGTGGAGATCCTCGATCTCGACGACCTGCGCGACTGGGCTGATCGCGGACTTGCCCAGCGGTCTGCCGAGACCGCCGATGTGCGGCGCATCCTCGCCGAGGAGGTCGATCGCTTCACGCTCGAAGCCACCGCTCGCCAAGCGGCACCGCTCGTCGCGTCGATGCATCGCGCCGCCGAGCGGGTGCGCAGCGCCGAGTTCAACCGATTCGACAGCCGTCTCGCCGACCTCGATGCCGACCAGCGTGCACTGGTCGAGGCGCTGACGCGGTCGATGGTCGCCAAGCTGCTGCACGAGCCCTCGGTACGGCTAAAGCAGCAAGCGGGCACCCCGCAGGGCGAGCGCAACGCCGCCGCCGTGCGCGATCTCTTCGACCTCTGAATGACCCCGACCGGGCACCCGCTGCGCGTGGCCACACGCGGTTCGCGCCAAGCGACCGCGCAATCCAACGCCGTTGCCGCAGCGATTGAAGGCGCCACCGGTCGCCCCGTCGAGCTCGTCGTCGTGGAGACCACCGGTGATCGCCGCGCCGACGTCCCGCTGCACCAGATCGGTGGACAGGGCGTGTTCGTCAAGGAGGTCCAACGGGCGGTGCTCGATGGCCGTGCCGACGTCGCCGTGCATTCGGCCAAGGACCTCACATCAACCCAGGAGCCTGGACTGGTGATCGGTGCCATCTGCACCCGCCGCACACCGAACGACGCTCTGGTCGGAGCGTCGCTCGCCGAACTCGCCGACGGCGCCACTGTTGCCACCGGGTCGGTTCGTCGCCGCGCACAACTCGCCGCAGCTCGACCCGATCTGCAGTTCGTCGAGCTGCGCGGCAACATCGACACTCGACTAAACAAGCTGCCCGACGGCGGGGCGTTGGTCATGGCGGTCGCTGCGCTGGAGATCGTGGGTCGCACCGAGCGCATCGCCGACGTGCTCCCCATCGAACGGTTTGTCCCGGCCGTCGGGCAAGGCAGCGTGGCAGTGGAGTGCCGGGCTGATGACCTCGCCACACGAGACGCCCTCGAAGCAATCGACGATCCCACCACCCACCACGCCGTTGCCGTGGAACGATCGTTCCTCGCCGAGCTCGGTGCCGGATGCACGATGCCCGTCGGCGCGCACGTGGCCGACGATGTCTTGCACACGTTCCTCGCCGACGAGTCGTTAGCTACGGCGCACCGGGCGACGTTGCCCCTCGACGGCGGGCAACGAGACCACGACATCGCCGTGCATGCCGCGCGCGCAGCCCACGCCGCCGTTACAACGCGGGACGGCTAGGCGGTGACCGCACAACGGTTGCACGGGGTTCG
>JBCBSO010000099.1:0-9597 GCA_039819205.1 Actinomycetota bacterium | reverse complement strand
CATGTGGCCGTTCTCGTGGCAGAACGTGCCGAGGGTGAGCTCGGGCGTCATGTCGGTGACCTGGTAGTCCATCATCTTGCGGCCTGGGCCGGCGTGATAGGCCTGGCCGAGGTGCCACTGATGGGGCCAGAGGCCCTTCGACCAGTTGTTCACCCGCGTGCCCGCATAGTAGACGTTGGTCGCGTACACGTAGCCGCGGTCGCAACTCAGAGAACTCGTCGCTCGGATAACGACCGGCGAGCAGGTCGAGCACGTTGCCGATGAGTTCATCGGAGATCTCGGCGAAGTTCGCACTGCGTCGCACGAGCGCGACCACCTCGGACACCGCGCACTCGTCGACGGCGGCCACGTGGGCCACGATCTGCTGGGCGAGCACGTCGAGTGGGTTGCGCAAGAAGCGAGTGGACTCGATCTCGCCATCGACCATTCGCCGCGTGACCACCGCCGCCTCGACCAGGTCGCTGCGGTGTTTGGGGAAGATCGACCCGCGCGACGGCTCGCCCACCTGGTGCCCGGCGCGCCCGATCCGCTGCATCCCGCGACTCACGGCGCCCGGTGACTCGACCTGCACCACCAGGTCGACTGCACCCATATCGATACCCAGCTCGAGCGATGACGTGGCCACGATCGCCCGCAACTCGCCACGCTTCAGCTGATCTTCGATGACCACCCGCTGCTCGCGGGCCAACGAGCCATGATGAGCCTTCACCAGCTCGAACGCGTCCGAGGAGTGATCTGCCGACGGATCGTCTTCCTCATCACCACGTTCGGCGGCGAGGCGTTCTTCGTGGAGTTCGTTGAGCTTCGCCGCCAAGCGTTCGGCGGCGCGCCGAGCATTGCAGAAGATGATCGTGGATCGATGGGCGAGAATCCGGTCGAGCACCTCGGGATAGATGCTCGGCCAGATCGACGTGCGCCGCTCGGTGAGTGCCGTCGTCGCCGGTCCGGCGGTCAGCTCACCGGTTGGCTGGCCGAGCGACGCCATGTCGTCGACCGGGATCACCACCTCGACCTCGAGTTCCTTGCGAATACCGGCATCGACGATGCGCACCGGACGCTTCTCGCCAGGTGCCGAGTAGCCACCGAGAAACTCGGCGATCTCCTCGAGCGGACGTTGTGTGGCCGAGAGTCCGATGCGTTGCGGCGAGGACCGTTCACCATCGGGGTTGGCCGCCGCGACGATCTCGTCGAGTCGTTCCAATGTGAGCGACAGATGTGCACCGCGCTTGGTGGCGGCCATCGCATGGATCTCGTCGACGATCACCGTCTCGACACCCGCCAAGGTGTCGCGCGCCGACGACGTACACATCAGATAGAGCGACTCGGGCGTGGTGATGAGCAGGTCGGGCGGACGACGGATGAGCTTCTGACGGTCCGACGCAGAGGTGTCGCCCGTACGCATCGCCACCTCGGGCGCAACGAACGGTTCGCCGAGTCGCTCGGCGGCCAAGCCGATACCGGCAAGCGGGGCACGCAAGTTTTTCTCGATGTCGAAGGCGAGCGCCCGCAGCGGCGAGATGTACAACACGCGCGTACGACGCTCACGTGCGGCCGGTGGCTCGGTCGTGGTCAATGCGTCGATCGACGCGAGGAACGCGGTGAGCGTCTTGCCCGATCCAGTGGGCGCGCAGATCAGCGTGTGCTCGCCGCCAGCGATGTGCGGCCAGCCTTGCACCTGCGCCGGCGTCGGCTCGGGGAACGACGACGCGAACCACTGGCGCACGGCCGGCGAAAACGCCTGGAGCACCGGGTGATCAGCGATAGCTCGACGCTACCGACACGGTGTCACGCGCGGCCCCGACCGTGCGCGCTCAGTCGGCACTTGTGTGAGCGAACATCGGTGGCGCACGGATTTGTACTCACACAAACGGACGGACCGCGGCGACCGCAGTGCCCGCGCCAATCTGTGTGAGCGAACATCGGTGGCGCACGGATAGGTGCTCACACAAACCGTGACGACAGGCGACGCTCAGGGCAGACGGTAGATGTCGACCGTGCGGGCGAAGTCAGCCGCCACCAACGCGCGGCGCAGCCCGACGTTCGTTTCGGCGCAGACGACCGTCACCAACCCGTCCCGGCGTTCGGCGGCGACGGCGAGGGTGGTCTCGAGCAGCGCATCGAGGTCGTCGCCTGCCACGAGGTCGACGAGTGTGACGGCGCCACCGGGGTCGTACACCGGCGGCGCGGCGACCGACGCCAACCCGACCACCGATCCTGCAGCGGTGGTGAACCCGAACCCGTTCGGGGCGTCCGGGTCGAACGGCGCGCCACCGAAGGTGTGGACGGGTCGCGGCAGGTCCGCGGCCGACCCATCGAGCGCCTGCGCCGCAGCAGCGCCAGCTGCGGCAGAGCGGATCCAATACGCCGAGACCATCTCGGCGTCGGCGACACCGAGCGCGTCGGCGAGGGCGTCGTCGGCGGTTGGCACAGCGACCACCGCCGGCCGCTCCGGCACCTGACCGACAATCGCCGAGACGATCGCCGGCCACTGTGCGTCGTCGTCGACGGCGAGATCGTCGATGAAGCACTGGCCGCGCTGGGGCATCACCGCCAGGCAGCCGACGACCTGGCCGTTGTTCGCATGGTCATCGCCGCTGGCAACGACGCGCACTGCGCTCGGTTGGTGTTCGATCAGGTGGCGCAGCCACAGGGGATGAAGATCGTCCGCGCCGTCCGCAGGCGCCCACCACTGTGGGCCCCACGCGGCGAGGGCGCGACGACGCCGTGCGGTCAGCTCGGCGATCGCGTCGAGATCAGCGAGACCAGCGGGGCGGACGGACAGCGCGGATGATGAAGCGGCGATCGCTCCACCGTACGCCTAATCAGCGGTCAGCTCGACGAGTCGTCGTCGTGATCCATGTCGTCCATGTCGTCCATGTCGTCCATGTCGTCATGGTCGTCATGGTCGTCATGGTCGTCATGGTCATGGCCCTCATGGTCATGGTCCTCGTCGGAGTGATCCATGTCATCCATGTCGCCGTGGTCCATGTCGCCGTGGTCCATGTCGCCCATCGCGTCGGCCTGCAACACGCGCACCTCGGCGGGCACGGTCACTTCGGCGCCGTTGCTGAACACGTAGGTGACGTCGATCGTGCCGGTGATCTCCGTCGGCTCGATGTCGAGGAACATCACGTGCGGCCCACCGGGCTCGAGAGAGAAGGTCTCGCCGGCGGCGATGGAGAACCCGTTCTCTCGCTCTTGCATCGACATCTCGCCGGCGTCGTTCATCAGTGTCTCGTGGATTTCGATCGTCGCATCGATCGGTGCCGATGCCGACACCAGGGTGATCTCTTCGTCACTCCCGTTGGTGATCGTGCCGTAGGCGGCCGAGGTCACCTGGCCGTCGGCCGGCTCGCGCACCCATGCATCGACGATCGTGATGTCGTCGGCCGATGCACTGTCGTCGTCGTCACCGCAGGCCACGAGCCCAGCCGCAAGTGCACCGATCGCCAGCGGCGCCAACAGAAGCCGGCGGCTGCGACGGGTGGTCGAGGGGGAAGAATGGGATGTGTTCACGTCGAAACAGGTCGACTTGGCACCGCGATCAGTTCCCATCGCTGTCACCTTTCCGAGCGCGGTCCTGCTCAGCGCGGCGGTCCTGCTCATTGCGGTAGAATGATCCGGCCGGCGACCAGCTCGATCGTTCTCGTCGCCGGGTATCGATCGAGCAGCCGCCGATCGTGAGTGACGAGCAACGACGTGCCTTTGAATGTGTCGAGCACGCCTTCGAGTTGTTCGATTGCAGGGAGATCGAGGTGGTTTGTCGGCTCGTCGAGTACCAGCGTGTTGGCGCCCACCGCCTGCAGGAGCGCCAGCGCGATCCGCGTGCGCTCGCCTGGCGAGACGGCGTCGATCGGACGCCCGACGTGATCGGCGCCGATGCCGAACTTGGCCAACAGTGTGCGCACCTCCACGTCGGCCATCGGTCGCCCGCGCTCCGTAGCGCGGGCGACGAACGTCGCCAACACCGTGCCGCTCCCGCGCAGACCATCGCGCGACTGACCGATCTCACCGATGACCACGCTCGAGCCGAGCCGCGCCGTGCCGGCGTCGGGATCCAAACGTCCGAGCAGCGCGTCGATGAGGGTCGTCTTCCCACTGCCGTTGGCCCCGAGCAGAGCGATGTGATCGCCCCATCGAACCTCGAGGTCGATCGGACCGAGCGTGAAGTCGCCGCGCCGCACCACCAAACCCTCTGCTTCCGCCACGACGTCGCCGCTCCGTGGCGCCGCAGGTACATCCAGCCGTAGCTCCCAGCCATCGCGCGGTTCGTCCACCGCTTCGAGTCGTTCGATTGCCCGCTCGGTGCGTGCCGCACGCCCGGCGAGCTGCTCGGTCTGGGCGATCTTGAAGGCGCGGATGTTCCTGTCCGGTTCGTCGGTCCGGCGCACGCGCGCCCGCCCCTGGGTAGCCCACTCGCGCTCGCGCTGGGCGCGGGCCTGCAGGTTCTGCTTCTGCTCCGAGTAACGGTCGTACCGCTGCTGGGCCAGACGTCGGCGATTGGCCCGCTCGTCGAGGTACGCCTGCCACCCGCCATCGAACCGAGCGGCGCGATGCTCGTGCTCGTCGAGTTCGATCACGCCGGTCACCACGGCTTCGAGCAACGCCCGATCATGACTGACGATCAGGGCCGGCGCATCGAGGCCGAGCAGCCATCGTTCGAGTCGGTCGAGCGACTCGGCATCGAGGTCGTTGGTCGGCTCGTCGAGCAACACGATGTCGAAGCGCGCCAACAACACCCCTGCAAGCTGGCATCGCGCCGCCTCGCCGCCGGACAGTGTGCCGGTCGGTTGGTCGAGCAGCCGTCGGTCCAAGCCGAGGTCAGCCCACTGGGCTTCGGCCCGCTCATCGAAGTCGGCCGCTCCAAGCCGCGTCCATCGATCGAGGGCCTGTTCGTAGTCGTGCGCTGCACCGACTGCACCCTCGGCGAGGGCGGTTGTCGATCGGTCGAGTGCGCCCTGTGCGTCCGCCACCCCGGTGCGCCGGCGGAGCTGTTCGAGCGCGGTCTCGTGCGGCGAGCGCGGCGGCTCCTGGGCGAGTAACCCCACGGTGGCATCGGCCGGACGACGCTCGACGCGGCCGTCGTCGAGCGTCAGTCCGTCGGGCGTCGAGCCAGCGAGCAGCGCCAACAACGTCGACTTGCCGACACCGTTGGGCCCGATCAGCCCGATGCGGTCGCCCGGATGGAGCGCAACATCGACGTCGGCGAGCACGAGCGCACCACGCGCGGCGCTGAGTTGGTGGGCGAGCAGTGATGCGGGCATGAGCGAACCTCCGGGGCGACGACGGGCGGGACCGGCTCAGCGCAACATCGCCATCGACGGTAGCGCACAGCACGGGCTGCGGAATGCTCGATTCGGTAGGATGGAGTCATGCCGAACCCCGGGGAGCACCATCCGGCCTTCGAGGAGTACTGCGAGTGCATCTACGAGCTCCGTGAAGATGACGTCGACGTCATCCAGGCGCGTATCGCCGAACGGCTCCAGGTGAGCCGCCCCGCAGTGAGCGAAATGATGAAGCGGCTCGAGAGCGAAGGGCTGATCACCGTCGGCGACGGCATCGAACTCACCGCCGACGGCCATCAGCTCGCCGAACGTGTGGTGCGACGCCATCGCCTGGCCGAGCGATTCCTCACCGACGTGTTGAAGCTGCCGTGGGCTGAGGCCCATCACGAAGCCGGCCGGTGGGAACACGTGATGAGCGACTCCGTCGAGAGCGCGATGAACGAATTGCTCGGCGAACCGACCACCTGCCCACACGGCAATCCGATCCCCGGATCGGACTACGAGGCGCCCGATTCGGCGCCGCTCGCCGCAGTGATCGTCGGCGACGGATTCACGGTCCGGCGCATCACCGAGGAGCTCGAATTCGCGCCCGGTCTGCTCGAGTTTCTGGAAGAGTCGGCGATCCGGCCGGGGATGACGGGCACCGTCACAGCGGCCTCGCCCGACGGCACCCTCACCGTGGAGATCGACGGCAAGTTCGTCGGCGTTGGCTCGTTCGCCAGCGAACGGATTCTGGTCACTGCGTGATCCGCGGCGTCGCCGCGGCGCTCCTCGCTGCCCTGATCAGCGCTGGTTGCGCAACGACCTTCGAAGAAGGCACCGACTCCACCGACACCCCTGACGTGGTTGCGACAACCGCGGTGGCGGTGCCTGAGAACACCGCCGATGCCCTCGCCGCGATCGCCTCGAACGCGCAACGGCTGACCACGGAGATCGGCGACGAGGGCGACGAAGACGCGACGCTGGCCGAGATCGAGGTGATCTACGCCAACGTCGAATCAACCTTGATCGCCGAGAACGAGTCTTTTGCAGAGGGGTACGCCGCGGCGATCGAGCTGGCGCGCACGGCGGTCGCCCGCAATCGCCCGGGCGATGCCAACAAGGCGGCACAGCTGCTGTCGAACCTCGCCGCCGACTACGCCAGCTAACGCCGCCACGCGCCCGCGTGCTGAGTCCGTCAGCGCAACGGTGCTGGCAACGGCTCGGCGTGCACCACGGTGAGCCGCTGTGTCGAGCGGGTCAACGCCACGTACAGCGCCCGCATGCCGTGGGTGCTATCGCTGACGATGCGCGCCGGCTCGACTACCACCACGCCGTCGAGCTCGAGACCCTTGACCACACTGATCGGCACCATCGTCACCCCGGCTTCGAGCCCGGTGCGGGTGGCTGAACCGTGGTTGATGCCGGCATCGGTGAGGCATCCCGACAGCTCGGGGATCAGCCCGTCGGGGGCGACCACGCCGATGCTTGCGCCGGGCAACTCGTCGAGGAGCGCCTGCACTTCGCCAGCCACCGTGGTGCCGAGGAGTTCAGCGCTTGCCGCCGTGGCGATGCGCGGCGCGGCGTCGCCAACACGCACCGAACGCGGCGCCCGCAGACTTGGCGTCGCCACCGCCATGACGCGATTGGCCAACTCCATGATTTGCGACGGGATGCGGTAGCCGACCGACAACCCGATCACCCTCGCCGGTTTGCGATCGGGCAGGTGGGCCAACACGTCGTCCCAGTCGTTGGGGGCCAATGGCCCCGTCGCCTGGGCGATGTCGCCGACGATGGTCATCGCTCCGTTGAGGCTGCGCCGGGTGGCCATCTTGAGTTGCATCGGGGTGAGGTCTTGCACCTCGTCGATCACGATGTGCCCGTAGGTGCGGATCTCCTCGAGCTCGGCATGTTTGCCCGGCTTGGGGCCGAGTGCATCGCGGGCGTCGTCGAGCAACGCCACGTCGGCGGGCGTCCAGCGCACGTCGTCGACGTGATCGCTGCGCTCGCGAAACAGCGCGAGCGCCGCGTCGTCGTCGAGGATGCCGCGCACTGCCGAGCGCAGTAGTGCCTTGGACCCGAACAGGTCGTGAAGGCGCTGTGCCGGGGTGAGCACCGGCCACATGCTGTCGAGCGCAGCGCGCATGTCGGGCTCGCTACGCAGCGTGTCGCGCACGTCGCGCGGGCCAATCTCGGAGTCGTGGAAGCTGTCGGCGAGTGCTGCCCACACCTCGCCTTCGACGTACTTGCGGCCCGCGTTGTGCCGCCGGAAACGGCGGCGGGCGGCGGCGACGATGCGCTTGGACTCGGCGGCGCGCAACCGCACGTAGCCGGCGCGGAAGGGCAACTCGAGGTCGTGGCGCAGGGGTCGCTCGCGATCGGCGATCGCCCGATCGATGACGTCGGACATCGACGCCGCCCCCTTCAGCCGGGCCGCCGTCGCCGAGTCGCCGCCCGGTTCGTCGGGCCGCAGAAAGTCGACACCGGGCACGAGATCGGAAAGCACCACCTGCTCGACGCCCGACTCGCCGAGCGACGGCAACACCCGCTCGATGTAGCGCAGGAACACTCGGTTGGGGCCGATCACCAACACGCCCTGGTCTTCGAGCGGGAAGCGGTGGGTATACAGCAGGTACGCCGCGCGGTGCAGGGCGACCACGGTCTTGCCAGTTCCCGGACCGCCCTGCACGACGAGTACGCCGTGCTGTGGCGAGCGGATGATCTCGTCCTGCTCCCCCTGGATGGTGGCGACGATGTCGCCGAGCGTGCCCGTGCGCCCACGTTCGAGCGCGGCGAGCAGCGTGGAGTAGCCGCGCAAGCCGTCGCCGAGCTGGCCGCCACCGTGTGCGCGGCCCTCGCCATGCAGCCCCTCATCGTGACCAATACCAAGGTGTCCGTCGCCGAACAGTTCGTCCTCCAGACCGACCACCCGGCGGCCTTCGACGGCGAAATGGCGGCGGCGCACCAGGCCCATGGCGTCGCGTCCGGTCGCTCGGTAGAACGGTTCAGCGACCGGGGCCCGCCAGTCGATCACGACCGGCTCGCGGTCTTCGTCGGCCACGGCGAGGCGCCCGATGTGGAAGCTCTCGAAGGCGCCCGGGGCCTCGGCGGCGCGGTCGATGCGGCCGAACACCAACGCGGCGTCGCCGAGGTCGAGGTCGGCGAGGCGCTTCAGTAGCGCCTCGTCGAACGCGTTGCGCTCGAACCGTGCTTGAAAGGTGCCCCCGAGGTCGGCTTCGTTGAGCTCGCGCAGCTTCCAGGCCGCCTCGCGACTGCGTTCGAGACAGTCGTAGGCGTGGTCGACATACGCTTGTTCGTCCGCCAGGTCCGGGTGTTGCTCGGTCATACGGGGGTCCAGCAATGCTATCGGTGAGATTGCGCCCCGGCAGGTCGAACAACTTTTCACCCGCACAGCTATCGTGCCAGCGTGTCAGCCGTGCTGAGCAGCGAATCGCCGTTCGTCGATGCGGTGCACGGCCGGCCGCCACGACACACCCCGGTGTGGTTCATGCGGCAGGCGGGCCGTTCGTTGCCCGAGTATCGCCGCCTTCGCGGCAGCGGATCGATTCTCGACGCCATCGCTCAGCCGGAGCTCGCCGCTGAGGTGACTCTGCAGCCGGTACGCCGCTACGGCGTGGATGCCGCAGTGCTGTTCAGCGACATCGTCGTTCCGGTGCACGCCACCGGTTACGGCATCGACGTTGCGCCCGGCACCGGACCGGTCGCCGACCACCCGTTGCGCACCAGCGCCGATCTGGCGCGCCTACGCCCGGTGGAGTTCGACGACCTCGACCATGTGATCGCCACGGTCGAGTTACTCGCCGACGAGCTTCCCACCGACGTGCCCTTGCTCGCCTTTGCCGGCGCCCCGTTCACCGTGGCCAGCTACCTCATCGAGGGTCGACCGAGCCGCGACTACCGCCACACCAAGGCCCTCATGAACGTCGACGAGGTGTTGTGGCACGAGGTGATGGAACGGCTGACCGCCACGGCCATCACGTTCATCGACGCACAACTGCAGCACGGCGCCCGGGCGTTCCAGTTGTTCGACTCGTGGGCGGGTTCGCTCGATCGACGGACCTACGAGCGGTACGTACTCCCCCACAGCGCCAAGGTGTTTGCCGAGCTCCGCGCCCGTCACCCCGACGTGCCGGCCATCCACTTCGGGATCGGCTGCGACCACCTCCTCGAACCGATGTACCAGGCCGTAGGCATCGGGCCCGCCGCGCTCGGCCTCGACTGGCGCACGACCATTGGCACCGCACGCGACCGCCTCGGCGCCGATCTCGTCGTACAGGGCAACCTCGACCCGGCCCTGGTGCTCGCCGGCAGC
>JBCBSO010000098.1:0-9624 GCA_039819205.1 Actinomycetota bacterium | reverse complement strand
GCAAGGCCGCCGAGATGGCTGCGGTCCTGGCACAAATGGTCGAGGCCGCCCGAGACGAGCCGGGCGTGGAGGCGTACACCTATCTCCGCGGCGACGGCAACCAATTCTGGTTCTTTGCGCTGATGACCGACCAGGACTCGATGCAACAGCATGGGCAAACACCAGCGATGAAGGCGGCCATGGAGTCGTTCATGCCGCTGATGGCCGAACCGCCGCAGATGCATGTCACCTCCCCGATTGCCGCGATCGGCCTCGAGCTGTGAGCGCGCACCCGAAGGGATCTCGCTGATGCCCCAGTACCTGTTGTCGGTGTTCTACGAGGACGACGTCGAGCCACCCCCGCCCGAGCGGATGCAACAGATCATGAACGACGTGGCCGCGCATCAGCAGGAGATGCACGATGCCGGCGTATGGGTGTTCTACGGGGCGCTCACCGACGCGTCGTCGGCCACGGTGGTGCGTGCCGACCAGCAGACGGTGTCGATGACCGACGGCCCCTACGCGGAGGCAAAGGAACAGATCGGCGGATTCACCGTCATCGACGTTCCCGACCTCGACACGGCGCTCGAGTGGGCGCGCAAGGGCGCTGCGGCGTGCACGTGGCCGGTCGAGGTGCGCCCGTTTCTCCCAGCGTGACGGCCTCCGGCCACGACATCGAAGCAACGCTCGACGAGGTCTACCGCCGCGAGGTCGGCCGCTGCACGGCGACGCTGATCCGCGTCCTCGGCGATGTCGACCTGGCCGAGGACGCAGTGGCCGACGCCTTCGCCGTCGCAGCGCAACGGTGGCCGCATACGGGAATCCCCCCGAATCCGGGCGCATGGATCACGACAACCGCCCGCAACCAAGCGATCGACCGGCTGCGCCGTGAGTCCCGCCGGCCGAGCTTGGAGGTCGCTGCGACGAAACTCGACGACGCGCACGATCACGCACCGACGACGCTCACCGAAACCTCAGGAGCCGAAGTGCTCGACACCGTCGCCGACGACCAACTCCGGCTGATCTTCCTCTGCTGCCATCCAGCCCTCCATCCCGACGCGCAGGTCGCACTCACTCTGCGCCTCCTCGGCGGCTTGACCACCGACGAGATCGCCGACGCATTCCTCGTGCCCTCGTCCACCATGGGCCAACGGATCAGCCGGGCCAAGTCGAAGATCCGCGATACACGCCCCGCCTATCGCATCCCGCCACCGGAGCGCCTCGAGGAACGGCTCGAACCTGTGCTGGCCACCGTGTACCTGATCTACACGACCGCCCACGCCGCAGGACCGCGCGACGGCCGGCACCGCGATCTCGCAGCCGAGTCGATTCGCCTCGGACGGCTGCTCGCCGAATTGTTGCCGGACGAGGCCGAAGTAGCGGGCCTCCTCGCACTGATGTTGCTGACCGAGGCGCGCGCCGCCACCCGCGTCGACGACCGGGGGCAACTGGTGCTCCTCGCCGACCAGGACCGCCGCCGTTGGAACCGCGACCTCATCGACGAAGGGCATCACATCGTGCGCGCGTGCCTGGCCCTCAACCAGCCAGGCCCATATCAAGTGCAGGCGGCGATCGCCGCCGTTCACGCCGACGCACCGACCGCGGACGCGACCGACTGGGGCCAGATCGTCGATCTCTACGACCTGCTGCTTGCGCTACGACCGAGCGCCGTCGTCGCCATCAACCGGGCCGTTGCCATCCTCGAACACGCCGGCCCTCCGGCCGCGATCGCGGCGCTCGACATCATCGATCCGCCGCACTCCCACCGATGGCACGCGGTGCGCGCCGAGGCGTTGCGCCGCGATGGCCGAATCGTCGAGGCCCGACACGCATTGGTCACCGCAGTGGGAACGACGACCAACACCACTGAGCGCGAACACCTCGAACGCGAACTCAGTCGACTGGCGTGAATTCGTGGTCGATGTCGTCGTCGATCTCGTCGGGGACCTCGCCGTACGGAGCCGCATCCTCTGGGCCGACCGGCTGCGAGATCATGTCGTCGGGGTCGGCGTCGATCGTGTCGGTCGTCCAGCTCCCGACCTCCTCGGGGGGCGGATCAACCGCACCGCCCGTTGCGGTCTCCCAGCGGATCTCCGAGTGTTCGTCGCCCCACCCTCGGCTCGGATCGCGAATGTGATCGTCCATGCCGGCGTCGTCCTCGGTGGTCAGCTTGTTGGCGCCGGTCGAGTTCGACGGCGCATTGGTCCCCTCGCCGCCGTCACCTGAGGCTGCGGTCCCCGTCTGTTTGAGTTGCTCGGCCACGGTGCCCATCGGCACGCTCTCGCTCTCGGTGTCCGCAGACACCTCGACCACCTCACCCGCCTCGGGATCCCACACCTGCTTGTTGTCACTCGTCCCGCTCCCGAAGTTGGTGATCATCTCGGTGGGCGTTTCCTCCGGCGGTGCGTCCTTGAGGCCGCTGTCGATCAGAAACTGTTGCGTTTCGCCGGCGATGCGATCGGCTTCTTCGAAGTTGCCATCGGCAGCGGCTTTCAGTGCGGCATCGCGTTGTTGCTCGAGCACTGCGTTGATGTGGTCGGGGTACCGCCCGGCCGCGCCCTCGAGGCCGCCGGTGGGCGCCTCGGCGTTCGGATCGGTGGCGTGTCCGCCACTGGCGACCGAGTCGTTGCGGCCATCGAGTCCGCCGGGGGCGTCGCCAGCAGCCATCGCCTCGTCGAAGTCGTTGATGAAGTCGGCCGGGTCGGTTCCGGCGGGCGCCTCGATGGTGTCGTCGGCCATGTCGCTCCCGGTTTCGAATCGCGCATCGCCGATGTCGCTGCCACGCGGATCGATCTCGCCGGCGAGCTGTTCGGCGGTCACGGTGTCGTCAAGCGGCGACTCTTCGACGAACCGTTCGTGTGCGCCGGCGTCGACAGTGACCCCGGCCTCGCGATCGGCGTCGATTGCGGCATCGCCACCCGGCACCCGTTCGGTCGCTGTTTGCTCAGCTGCCGCCCGGTCGGCTGCGGCTCGCTCCGCGCCCGCCCGGGCCGCTTCGGCCTGCGCCGTCTCGTCGGCGCTGTCGCGCTTGCGGTCTCTCGTGTCGGCCATGATCGTGCTCCCGTTCGTCGATGACGCTCCCCACGCTGACCTACTGCGCTCAAGGCTCACTCAGCATCGACCAAAGCTGACTCAGCGAGCGCGGGTATCGACGGATCTCGACTCGGCGAGCGTTGTCTGACACACTGTTCCAATCGATCGGACCCCGACCGATCCCTCAGTAGTTGCGATGGAGGACTTCGCGATGAGTAGCGACACGAGCACCGACAGCGTGGCGACCGGCCCGGACACTGCTCCAGTCTCGGATTGGGCCACCGACTACGACATCTTCGACCCGACGTACGTCGAGAACCCGTATCCGATCTGGGAGGAGCTGCGCACGGCCTGCCCGGTCGCCCACACCGATCGGTGGGGCGGCTCGATCCTGCCGACTCGATACGAGGACGTGTACGCCATCGCTCATGACGTCGAGAAGTTTCCGTCGGGCAACGGCATCTCGGTGGTCCCCCTGATCCCCGAAGACGGCGACCCCGACGAGGGGGCGGCCGTGCCGGTACTGCCACAAGGCGTGCCACCGATCAGTGCCGACCCACCGCTGCACACGTGGACCCGCCGGCTGATCCTGCCGACCCTCAGCCCCGGGCGGGTCAAGGAGTACGAGCCATACACCCGCGAGTTGTGCGCCCGGCTGGCGTCGGAGATCGCCGAGCGCGGCGAGGGCGACGGGGCCGCCGGGTACGCGCAGCAGATCCCGGTGCGTGTCATCGGCCACCTGCTCGGGGTACCCGAAGAGATGGCCCCGACGTTCACCGAGTGGGTGCGTGACGTGCTTGAGTTCGCCTACGACGAGGAGCGACGCCAGCGCGGAATTCACGGCATTCTCAGCTATCTCCAAGAGGCCATCGCCGAGCGGCGAGCGAACCCGATCGACGACTACCTCACCGAGCTGATCCAGTCGGAGCACGACGGAGAGCAGATCACCGACGACGTGGTGCTCGGGATGTGCGCGCTCCTGCTGATCGCCGGGATCGACACCACCTGGTCGTCGATCGGTTCGACGATCTGGCACCTGGCGACTCATCCCGAAGATCGCGACCGGCTCATCGCCGAGCCCGAGCTCATGCCGACCGCGATCGAGGAGTTCTTGCGGGCGTACGCCCCCGTCACCATGGCCCGCCGGATGATCGAAGACACCGACTACAACGGGTGTCCCATCAAGGCCGGTGAACGAATCCTGATGAACTTCCCTGGCGCCAACCGCGACCCTGAGGTGTTCGACGAACCGGAACGGGTGATCCTCGACCGTCAACAGAACCGTCACCTGGCGTTTGGTGCGGGCATCCATCGCTGTGCTGGTTCGAACCTGGCGCGCATGGAGTTGCGCGTTGCCGTCGAGGAGTGGTTGGCGCACATGCCGGTGTTCGAGATCGGCGACCCCGGCGGCGTCACGTGGGCCGGCGGCCAGGTGCGCGGCCCGCGCACGCTGCCGATCCGCGTCGGCTGACCACGTCGATCCCGCGCGGCGCCGCACCGGTGAGCCAAACCCGCTCTATGCGCGGTCTCGCTCATCGCAGCACACCAACCACGCGCCACCGGTGAGCCAAACCCGCTCTATGCGCGGTCTCGCTCATCGCAGCACACCAACCACGCGCCACCGGTGAGCGCTCACTGATCCGCACGACCAACCGCATGGACTCGCTACGGTGCGAGCCATGCGGTCTGTCGTGTTGGCGCTGGCGCTGGTTGCTGTGCTCGCCGCCTGTTCGTCGAGTGAGACCACCGAGGAAATCGAGACTCGAGTGCGCGCCGAGGTGTGGGTCGACGACCGCGGTGGCGACGTCGACGACCTGATCCAGTTGTGCATGGTCGACTCGACCGATGCGGTCCAGTTCGAGGAGTTGGTGAGCAGCATCACCCCCGACGCGCTCGCCGCAATGCAGTTCACCTGCCCGGTGCTGGGCGACCAAGTCGCTGCCGAGCTCGAGTAGCTCGGGACATCACAACCGCCACGCACTGCCGACGGCAACGGTGCTCACGGGGCGGGTACCGTCGACGCTCTGGACACCGTGGAGATGCCCCGCATGCCGACTCGAGCGGCCCCGGTCGTTGACGTCCGCGGTCGCCCGCGATCCGTCCGTCCGCACGACCGGCCCGCCACCGGAGTCCGAATCGCCATCGGCGTTGGCGCCGCGCTGGGCCTTGTCGCCGTGGTTGCGCTGATGCTGTCCGATCGCGCCCCGGGCGCCTTGCGTCAACTGTTCGGGGCGTCGGCCGAACGACTCTCGGCGCGGATCGACGCGAGCGCCCGGCTGCCTACAACCGACCAGCTCCCCGAGAGCGACTTCCTGGTCCATGTGGGGCTCTGGGCTGCGGTAGCCGTGCTCGTCGGCTGGACGCTGTGGAGCTGGCGCGGCCTCGTCGTCGGCGCAGTCATGGTGATCACGGCGAGCGCGTTCGTCGAAGTCGCGCAGGGCCGCTACTCCACGAGTCGCGCGGTAGAAACGAGCGATCTCGCCGGCAATGCGGTGGGTGTCGCGCTCGGCACGCTCGTGGTCGCTGCGAGCTACCTCGCGTGGAGCGCAGGCGCGCTCGTTCGTCGACGAGTACGACGCTAGGGCGCGCTGGCAGGTGGGCTCCCCGAGCCGTCAACCGCTCCCTCACCTAGCGTGTCTGGAGGCGCCGCACGGCGCCGCAACGCGAAGGAACACGCATGAAACAGTCAACGATGCGCGCCGTGATCTGCCACGGTTATGGGCGGCAGCACCGGTTCGATCCGGCGGTCCCGATCCCGGCGATCGGACCGGGCGAGGTGTTGGTGCGCGTCGACGCGGCAGGTGTCTGCGCCGCCGACCGCATGATGTACGCGGGCACGGCGCCGTGGGACATCGAGTTTCCGTTTATCCCAGGCCACGAGTTCACGGGCACGGTGGTCGACCTCGGGGAGGGAGCTGCCGAACTCCACGAGTTGTCGCTCGGTGACCGCACCGTCGCCGAACTCGATGTCACGACTGGTGAGGACTACTACACCCGCCGCGGCCTCTACCACCTGACGAACCGGATGAAGGTGTTCGGTTCGAGCCTGGATGGTGCGTGGGCGGAATACCTTCGGTACCCGGCGCAGGCGGTGGTGCATCGCGTCCCAGACACCGTGTCGACCGCCGCCGCGTGTTACACCGAGCCCTTGGCCAATGCGATCCATGGCGTGGAACGGGCCACAATCGAGTTCTCTCACGTGGTCGTCGTCAGCGGTGGCGGCGCCATAGGTATGGGGATGCTGCAAGCGGCTCGGCTAAAGACACCCCGCCAGTTGATCTTGATCGACCCGAACCAGGCCAAGCGCGAGTTGGGGCGGACCCTCGGTGCCGATTCGAGCTTCCACCCGGACGACCCCGACCTGCGGACCGCCGTGCTCGACCTCACCGACGGCCGCGGCTGCGACGTGTACCTCGAGGCTGCAGGCGCAACGGCGTCGTTCCAGGTCGGTCTCGAGCTCATCCGTAAACGGGGCACGCTGGTTGTGTTTGGCGTGTACGCGGAACCAGCCACCGTCGATCTGAACACGTTCGGCGAGTTCAAAGAGCTGGACGTGCGCGGCGGCCACCTCGCGCCGTTCACCTACGCGATCGCGCTCGACCTGATGTCGCGTGGCCTCATCGACGGCGACGCCTGCGTGACACACGAGTACCCGCTGGAGGAGTTCATCGACGCCCTCGAACCTGCTGCGGGCGACGGTCCGCCACGCGTCAAGGCCGTCCTGCGTCCCGGGAGCTGAGCACGCCAACCAAAGCGGCGGAGTACACATGTGTTTCGTCGCGAGCAAGGCCAGTGGAAGCTGATCAACTTCCACTGCGATCTGTTGCCCTACGTCACGACGTAGGAGGCGCGTGGCGGCACTCCCTTACGGCTGATCGGACCGCTGCTGGCGGGCCGTCTCGAGCAGCTCGATCACCGCCGGGCGGGCCTGGTCGGCGGCGGTCAGCGGTGAGGCGAACGGCACGCGTGCCATTCTCGGGCCGGCGGGTGTGTCGACCGTCAGGGTCACTCCGTAGCGGTCGATGCCCACCATCGTGGCGTCGGTGGCATCGCTCAGCCCGGCCAACACCTGGGCGTACAGCACGTTGGCGTCACGGTGATCGTCGTTCATGTGCTCGACCACCGCGCCGGCTGAATCAACGAGCGGATCGACCTCGGCATCGAGATAGCCCTCGGCGGTGACCCAACTCATGTGACCGAACCCGCCGACGTACCGCACCGACTCGACGTTGAGCCGCCAGAACCCAAAGTCGGTGAAGTCGGCGTAATAGGCGGCGTACGGATGGCGCTCGAGGTAGCGATCGCGCAGCTCACCCGGATCGGCGAGCAGCTCCAAACGGCCAACGATGGTGAGGCGGGCTTTGCCCAGCGGATCGCCGTCGCCGCCGAGATCGACCACCAGCAGGCTGACCCGTTCGTCGCCGCGGGCGTTCACGGTGTGCTCGGCCATCTCGCTGATCAGCACGACCGGCTGCCCGCGATCGTCGGCGGCGTACGACACAACGCTGCCATACGGATATCCCTCGGCGGTCAGCGTCGACAGTGTCGCCACACGATTGGCGTCGACGAGCGTACGCGACAGTTCGGCATCGTTGGGGAACGACCCCGGATCGCCGGCGATCGGCGGCGCCGCCTCTCCCCCACCGTGTTCACGTGGCCGGGTCATCGCTGCGTCACCACTCGCCTGCTGTGGTGCTGTTGCGGTCGTCGAGTGCGGTGGCCAGCCACGCCGCCGAACCGACGACGCCAAACAGCGCCGAGAGCACGCCTGACTTCGTGCGGCTGGAGCCGAAGAGCGCAGCGAGCAAGGCAATAAGGGCTCCGACGGTGCACAGCGCGGGTGCAGCGATGTCCATGGTGTCTCGATCGGGAGTCACAGCAGCGCACACTATGCGCGGCGTCGGCTCCGAGCAGCCGGGACCGGACACGGTGCCGGCTGCGCGAGAGTAGAGCTCGATGGCTGCACCGACTCCGAACCCCGATCGCGACACCAAGCCCGACATCTGGGTTGGACACGTGGCGATACCCGCCGACGATCTCCAGGTGTCGTACGACTTCTACCTCGGGCTCGGGTTACGCGAGGTCGTGGTCAACGAACGCATCGGCGTGCTCGAGCTGGCCGGCGGGTCCCACCTGGTGCTCGCTCCACGCAGTAGCAGCGGCGGATTCGACCTCGCGCCGAGCGTTGACCTGATGGTCGACGACGTCGACGCGGCGCGTGCCGCGTGGCTCGCCCACAACCCGTCCGAAATCGTCAAGGGCGGTGTCCATCGCACGTTCCGCTTCACCGATCCGGCCGGCAACGCGATCGCTGTCCACGATTCACACGTCACTGGCGTCGTGTAGCCCGGGTCCGCCGTCGATCCACGAGTCAACTGGGACACGTTCTCGCCGGCAGATCTGAGCGAGATACCGTCGCGGCGGGGAGGCCGCTGTGCCAGAGCAATGGATCGTCGACCGACTCGCCACGGGCATCGCCTCCATCGAACTCGAACTCCACGTACAGTCGGTTATCGAGATCGAGACCGGCACGGCCGTCGGGGCGGAGAGCTTCATCCGCTGGCGCGACGCCGTTCACGGCTTCGTGCCGGCGATGAGTTGGATGCCGTACGCCGAGGCGACTGGTGCACTCGTCGACCACGCCCTTCACCTGCTTCCTCGGTGGACATCGCTGGCAGCAATGGGTGTTGTCAGCTTCAACGTGTCGGGACAGCTACTACTCGACGAGCGGCTCACGACCGCGCTCTTCGAGGTGCCGCCCGGCACCGCGGCCGGCCTGGCCTTGGAAGTTCCGTATCTCCAGTTCTCGGTCGCCGACGCTGTCCGTATCGCGCCGGAGTGGCCGTGGACCGAGCCCGACGATCTGGACACGATGCTCGAGGCACTGCGCTCGCATGGGTACTCGATATGGCTCGACGATTACGACGGGGCGCTCGAGGACGACCACTGCCTATCGCTGGATGCGATCGACGTCGTGAAGTTCGACCGTTCTCTCCTGGCAAGCGGCGCAAGCGCGCTCGCCGAGATCAACACCCGCGTGCGGAGCCACGGCAAACGCACCTTGATGGAGGGCATCGAGACCCCTGCCCACGAAGACGCCGCACGCGCAGCAGGCGTGCAGCTGGCACAGGGTTTCTTGTACGGCGCGCCGACCCCGAGCGTGGCGAACCACAACGCGTCGGCGCAGTGAACCCAATGGGGGCCGCTCCATCGTGTTTCCGTGGACCACGTTGGCCACACGGCGTCGGTCCGATCTGGCTCGGATGTACCAACGGAGAGCGTCGCCGGGACCGGCGCCGTCGTCATTCCTTTCACCCCGGATAGGGTTACCCAATACCCCGGTGGGCTGCGGGACCGCTACCCCGACACTCGCAGCGTGACGGGTTGACCCGTCGAGGCCACTCGCTCATCGAATGGAGTGAACGGCGGCAGCGGTGAGCGTTTGTGTTGTCGGCTGCGACCGTGTCTGATCTGTCGCTCGTCGTTCGTGCCCGTTGCGGTTGCTGTTGTCGGCAGTCTCGTCGGCTTCGGCGTCGATGTCGTCGCTACTCGAACAGTGCCGGCACCGGCGGTCGGCCTTCGCGAGCTGCACGCCACACGTCCAGGACCGGT
>JBCBSO010000097.1:0-9638 GCA_039819205.1 Actinomycetota bacterium | reverse complement strand
CTGGTTTGTCCCATGCTTTGTCCGCTGAACTCCCCGACACGGTCCAGCACCATCCGACACGGTCTGGACGAAACGCATGCACACCGAGCGCGACCTCCATCGTGGCCGTGCGCTTCTCCCACAAGCGCGTCGACCCCTCGACATCAGTGAACATGAACGTCACCGTTCCCGTCGGCCGAGCACCCCCCCATCAACTGAGACGGCAACCGAACAGGCGCGACAGCGAATCCCGCGCCCGGCCGAAAAATGCAAGGTCGGAGGGGCGCCGTCACACAGCGACAACGTCGATGAGCTCGTGCAAGCCGGCGAAGTCGTCAGGGTTTCGTGTGCACAACGGCAACTCGGCGGCCGCCGCGACAGCAGCGATCAGCAGATCCACTGCGCGCGCTCCTCTCGCCTTGCGCCCCTGGGCGACGACCGCGGCATAGATCCGCCCATATGCACGCGCCGCGGCACCGTCGAACGGGATCGGTTCGAACGCCGCCTCGGTTCGCTGGAGACGATCCTGACGCCGTGCGCGCTCGGCCGTGTCAGCGGTTGCGTGCGGCCCGGCGGCCAACTCCGCCATCGTGATCGAGGTGATCGCGACCTCGGCGGGCAACGCGTGGCGATCGAGTCGTTCGAGGTCGATCACCACCGATGTGTCGAGGATCGCACGGGCGTACCGTTCAGCCACGTGGGTCGATTCCGGCATCGGCGATTCGGTCGAGATCAGCGCGGAACCGGTCGAGGTCGATCGCTGGGGCGCGAGCGAACAGATCGAGCACGGTGTCGGTATTCACGAATCGCTGCCGGCGCAACGGGCTGAGCTCGCCGACGGGCTGTCCGGCGCGCGTCACGATGAAGGTCTCCCCGGCGTCGAGTCGCCGCATGATGTCGCCACTGGAGTTGCGCAGCTCGCGTTGCGTGATCGTGGTCGTCACAACCGCAAGCGTAGCACCACGTGCTACAAGTCCGAGCAGAACAGACCGACGGCCCCGGCCCAACCGCTGCGCGAGATCGGCACGTCAGTCGGTGGGCCAGTGCTCGGGAATGACGACCCTCACTCGCAGCCGATGGCGACCTCGAGGGCGTTGCAGATCTCACTCATTCGGGCGCCGCTGAGCGCGCCCATCCGCTCGACCAACACCGCAACCGACACCGACTCGACCGAGTCCAAGTTCACTGCGCTTCGACGTGGGATCGGATCGTCGCCCGGATCGAGGACGACTTCACTCGGCAGACCTCGGATCGTCGTCGTGCACGGCGCGATCAGCGTTCGCCGCAACCGTGGGATGGCGGCGTCGCGCGACAGCACCACGACGGGACGCCGCCCGATCTCAGGCGGCTCGCACCACCACAGCTCACCACGCTGGGGCAGATCCGTCACGTGGCTGCTGCGTCGCGAAACGATGCGAGGTCGCCCCATTCATCGGGCTCATCGATCGGATGGTCGCGATAGGCAGCGTCGTAGGCCACGTCGATCTGCGCTGCGCGATATCGCGCGAGCAACGCGGCGAGCGCCTCGTCGATGAGTTCGGCATCGGTGCCCGGGCGTGCTCGGCGTGCCTCGGCGAGCAGGTCATGGTCAACCGTCGTGCTGATACGAGTACGAGTCATGCCACGATCATGCTACCACCATGCCACCATCATGCCACTAAGCAACATGGTCTCGCTCTCAATGGCCGACCGGGTCTCGACACCCGCTCGGTATCGCTCCGGCTCACCGCAACGCAGACCTAACTGGGAACGGCACATGCAGCTCGGCCGTTTGCTCGATATTGCGCGTACGACGCGCCTGTGTCGGCGTTTCGCTCCTCCTCGTGTTGTGTCACGCTGACCAATTGACGTTCAAGCGGGGGCGTCGACGACACGGGAGGTTGTGATGTCGGTAACGGTGAGGTTGCAAACGGTGGGCTGGCTGGCCACAGCGTTCGTGCTGGGGGTCGCGGTCACGTTGATCGTCACGCAGGCGTGGACGGCGGGTGCGGCGCCCGGCGATGACGATGCGACGTTCGTGCCGATGGCAGGGTGTCGGCTCGTTGATACCCGCGCGGGGGTCGACAACGTCGGGCCACGTTCGACGCCGTTGGGTGAGGGCGATGTGTATGAGATTGACGTTCATGGCTCCAATGGCGAGTGCATCGGACCGTTGGCGATCCCGGTCGATGCAGTTGGTGTTGCCTTCAACGTCACTGCGGTGGGGGCAACGGAGCGATCGAACGTGCGGGTCTACCCGGGCGATCTCACCGAGGTACCGCTGCTGTCGAACCTCAATGTCGCCCCCGGTGCGCCGCCTGCTCCGAACAAGGTTGATGTGCAGTTGTCGCCGACGGGTTCGGTGAAGGTGTTCAACTTCAAGGGTTCGGTCGATGTGATCTTTGACGTAGTTGGCTTCTACACCAACTCGTCGCTGCTCGAGCTCGACCAGCGACTCGCCGTGCTCGAGGAGGCCAAGACCCAGACGGTGGTGGTGACCGCTGCGGGCTTCCAGGCGGGACTCGGCGGCGTCACCCGAATTGCCGGTGCTGGCTGTGGTTACAACCAGACGAACAACGCGGGGATGTTCGGGAACATCCCGTTGCCCGTCGGCGCAACGGTCACGGGCCTGCGGGCGAATATCACCGACATGGATTCGATCTTCAACGGCGTCGTTCGACTGCGTTACTTCCCACCCGTTGGCGCGAGCGAGACCATCGGTACCGCGTCGACACAGGGCTTCCCGGGCGACGCTGAGGTCGACGGCGATGTAACACCTACGGTGATCGAGCCCGACGGACAGCTGGAGGTCAAGTTCGAGCACAATCCGACGGGCGGCAGCCTGTCGCTGTGTTCGGTGGAGCTGACTTACGTGATGCCGTAGTCCGTGTCGGCTCGCGGTCCGGGCGTCGGAGCCCGACCCGTCCTTGTGCGTAGCGCCCCTCACTGCCGGATCCAGAACGGATCGAGCGGAAGGTGGTCGTTGTCGATATGCGTGTGACCTCACGCATCGGCCAGGAGGATGCCCTCGATCGTGCGAACTTCGCCGACGTCCTCGATCCGCGCCACGTGCCACAGGATCCACGCCAACGAGTTCATTGTGTGGTGTGGCGGGGTGCGCAGCTGGGCCTCCGTCCAGTCATTCCAGAGCTCGTCGTAGAAGATCTCCCGGGCGAATCGGTGGCGCGCTGCGGAGAGGTCTGGTTCGTGCACGTCGTCAGTGTGTCGGGCCGGGCGGGCGACAATGGGTAGGTGGTTGCACTATCGGAGCCGGTCGTCCCGTTCGTTGTAGTCATCTCGGGGGTGCCAGGAGCGGGCAAGACGACGCTTGGTTGGCAGCTCTCGCGCCGACTTCACGTGCCGTTCGTGAGCCGCGATGACATCAAGACCGGTCTGCATGTGACACATCGAAGCAACGACCCCGACGAGGCGTGGCGCTTCGCCGAGCACGCCTTTGACACCTTCTTCGAGACCATCAGCGTCATGGTGCGAAACGGTGTGAGTCTCGTCGCCGAAGCTGCGTTCCACGCCAACCGCGCCCATGCACCCATCACCGCACTGGCCAACTCGTGCGAGCTGATTCACATCCCGCTGACTACACCCGACAACGTCGCGGTCGAGCGCTACGTCGAGCGGGCCCAAGCGCGCCCTCGGCATCCGTCGCACAACGACAGGCGGTTCGGGGAAGAGATGCGCGACGGCACCAAGAGCGTTGAGGTGTACCGACTGGCGCTGCCGTGCCCGACACTCAGCGTCGACGGCTCCGACCAATGGGACCCCAGCATCGACGAGATCGTCTCGTTCATCCGATCTACTCACACTGGCCACCCGCTACCGGACCGCTGACCCAGGGCGCGCGTACGTGCGGTAGCGCATCAGCGCAGTATCGCCCACACCTGCCGGTTCAACAGACCGCTCGGTTTCGAGCACCTAATCGCGCGCGCACTCACTCGGAAATCGCGTCGCTTCGTTCACCATCGACGTGTGCGGATCATCGCAATCGCGCGTGCTGGCTCTCCGTGCCAATGCAGCAATTCGCCGGCCTGCGTTGCCGAGGGGTTTGACAGCCCGCCAATATCGCGGCCGCGTACGGTGCCTTGACCATCGCCAACGAGCCGGCACCACAAGGCGCGCTCGGAACAAGACTCGCGGTCAGGTCCTCGATGTCCGGCGTCGGCTGAGCAAGAGCCATCCGCCTCCTACGAATAGCGCAGTCGCGGCGACCACGGCCGCCAACCACCACAGCGACGTGGCGGGTTGGGACTCATCGGAGGCAACTGCGCCGAGGTCGACGGCGCTCTGTTCTTCGTCGGTCTGCATGTCCGCGGCGCCGGCGCCGCCTCCGTCGGCAGTGCTCGGCGGCGCGCTCGCATCCGACCCAGCAGCGACGATCCACTCGGAGGCGAATCGTTCCGACGGCTCCGGAACAATCGCCGGGCGCGGCGCTGCGACTGGGCCGTCCGGCACAGCCGTCGCGCGACCAAACACGCGCAAGCCCTCGAGCACCACCGCGTCACCGTACGCACCGACCACCGCTACCTCGGGCGTCTCACTGTCCGCCGGAGGCAAGACGCGACGCCCATCCGCCAGCACGTCGGCGGCCCAGAACTCGTCGGTCTCCAACGCGACCTGCGCGCCGGTTACGGCAGTTCCGAGCTCAGGCAGCGTCAGTGACTGGCCGCCGCCCGTCAGCTGTCCGTCCGACGCCCGCATTCTCCACACGTAGTCGGCTGGCCGCACCGGCCATCGTTCCACTGCACCATCAGAACGAACGTGGGCGAGCACGGTCAGCCGCTCGGCGATGAACTGTCCGTCGCCGAGCCCGATCCACCAGCCGCCGAATCCGTCGGGCTCGATGAACATCGCATCGAGACCTGGCTCCGCCGCTGGGTCAGCCACCGTCGCAACCAGGGTTTCGACGTCGGGTTCTGCGGGCGACACCCGGATCACTGCCCCATTGCGAACGCCGATCACCTCGCCAGACCCCGGATCAAAGCGCGCAGCGCTCAACCGCTCAAGCGACGTTGTCGTCGCCGCCCGCACGCCGCCCTCGGACGATCCGATGGACACGATCGACGTTGCTTCACGTGGCGACTGCTCCCACGGCATCAACACGGCGAGTATCTCGCCGTCGGCCGAACGGCAATCGACGACACCGTCAACGATCGACCGGCCGAGCCACGGATCCAGACCGACCAGTTCTGCCTGCCGTTCCACCTCCAAGGACGCGGTGTCGCGCGACGTGACCAGTGCCGGCTCGTCAGTGCCGAGGGCTTGCTCCAAGTGAACGAACCGCTCGCTCCCTGGACACACAGTCGGCCGAGATGCGCGGTCAAGGCGGTCGCCAAACGCGACCGGCTGGCCCACATCGTCGTAGGCGATCAGCTCCGCTTCGCCAAGCTGCCCCTCCACGATTATCGATACCGGCCCAAGCGACGTCGGCACGGGCGGGGAATCGAGCGCGCGCAGCTTGTCGATGCTCACCGGGAACTGACAGGGCGGACTGGAATCGGCAACGAATCGAGGCACACCGTCACGAAAGGACTGCGTCGACGAACTCAGCACCGCAAAGAGCGGACCACGGCCTTCGAGCATTGCGGTGCCGCACGAAGTCCCCGTCGTCGAACCGAACATCGTGACAACGTCACCAACCTCGACACCCTTCATCACCTCGCGAACGACAAGCCGATACTCGATATCGAGCCCACCCTCCGGACCCCCGTCGAGTGGCGGATCAATCGACCCAGTGTCCAGCAACTCGCCGACGAACGCCAGATCAGACCAGCCGACCTTGTCGGCCACGGTGGACGTGTCGTTCGCGCAGTCACATGCCGACGCCCGCTTGCCGGGAGCCAACACCACCATCAACGCGGCGACAATCAGCGCACACAGCGCGATGCAAGTCCTCCCCATCACCCAACGGTACCGACCAGGACCTCGGCGCCCTGTGCAGGCGAGCCCGAACGTCACGCGATTCACATCGCGTTGAGTACACCCGACAACGTTGCGGCTGATCGCGACGTTGAGCGGGCAGGAGACCGCCCGAGGCATCCATCGCCCACCGACAAACGACCCGGAGAAGAGATACGCAACGGCAGCAAGAGCACTGAGGCGTACCGACTCGAAGTGCCCTACCCCACCCTCAGCGTCGACGGCTCACGGCGATGGGATCCCCAACGACGAGGTCGTTGCGTTCGTCCGAACCGCTCGCGACGCGCCAGGTCCCGAAACGGGCGAGGGCCGCCACGCTCTCGGCGGCCATCCACCCCAATCTTCGGCGCACGTCCATCTCCTATTCAACAACGACGATGACAATGTCACATGTGACGCCAGCATTCCTCCGCGTGCCCGTTCTTGCGACGGCAGCGACGATGCTCGTCAGCTGCGGTCATCCGTGGCAGCCCCTCACCGACTGCCCGGAGGCCTCGCAGGTCGCCGATGTGACCGGGATCGCCGGTCTGGACCTACTCGACACCAGCACGACCGGCGAGTTGGCCGACTTCATGGCCTGCAACTACGACATACCCGCTCTCGACTCCGAAGTCATCGCGTTCCCCAGAGTGACCATCTCTCAGCTCCGCAATGAAATGCTCAAGACTGCTGAGGGACTTGACCAACCACGAAGAACCGTGGCCCACGCCATCGAATCTCCCGTCCCCGGCGCGGTAGCAACCGTATCCGGGCGCAGGGCGGTTCGCCTTCTGTTCGCCTTCGACGACGGACGCATCAGTCTGCAGTACATCCAGCCGATTGGCGAACCCCCGCTGTCTGACCGCGATGCGTCGGCACGTGCTTCGCAACTTGCGCTCCTCGCTGGCCTGAGGTTTGACTGACCGGCCCGCGATCGCGCTCCCCCACCTGGCCGGGCACTCTGGCTCGACCGTCGGATTGATCGACTGCGCTCATGACATCGTCGCGCAATACGCCATCAGGAGGGTCGACGTAATGATCTGCGGAGCGCTTGTCAGCCGCCAGGTCAACGATCATCGGAAGAGACCCGCAACGTCACGGCGTCACCCCTGGAATGTCGTGGCTTCTGCGTGAGGGAGCGTCACATCAGACCACGAGGGGTCGTCTTACACAGAGAACCGGTGGGTTGGCGGTTGGGGTGATGCCACTCGACGCCGACGCCTTCGCACTGATCTCCACTCGATCCTCAGCTGTTCTGCAGGACTCCAGCGATGGTCGCGTTCATCGTGTGCGGCATGACCTCCACACACTCTCGTTCGTCGATCGTCTCCCGCCGTTGTGCTGCAGCATGGCTGTGCACAGGCGCAGCACTGGCGGCGGCGATCACCGTCAGCGGTGCGGCGACCTGGTCAGCTGACGCGGCACCAAGCGATGAAGAAGCCACCTACGTGGCGACGTCCGGCTGTCGCGTGTTCGACTATCGGCCGGCCCCCGATCAGGTCGGGCCGAGACCTCAGCCGCTCGCTGCGGGGGAGGTGTACACCCAACAAATCACGGGCGGTGTCGGCGATTGCGTCGGAACACTCTCGATCCCTGATGATGCGGTAGCGGTGGCGATGAATGTCACCGCAGTGGGAGCAACCGCACAAACGAACCTCCGACTGTTCCCAGCGGACGTAACCGAGGTGCCGACGCTGTCCAATCTGAACGTGTCAGCCGGCCAAGCACCGTTTCCCAACAAGGTCGATGTTGCGCTTTCGCCAGACGGCGCCATCAAGCTGTTCAACCAAAACGGCAGCGTCTCAGTGCTGGCTGACATCGTCGGCTACTACACCACCACCGGCCTCGCCGACATCAACACCCGCCTCGCGAACCTTGAAGCCAACGACACCAAACAGGACTCCGCGATAGCCGCCAACGCAGCCGCCGTCACTGCGCACGGGTCGGCGATCGCAGCCAACGCGGCGACCACCAGCGACCTCATCACACGACAACCGTTCGCGCAGCAAGAGCGACTCGACGCAGCGACGAGCGCGAGCAGTCCCACAGCACTTGTCGTCATGGAACTCGACGCTCCCGCCGATGGTCACTTCACGCTCATCGCCTCCAGCAACGTGTACGAAGACACCGCTGGCCAGACCGCCTACTGCTCGATCTCGACACACACCGACCCCACGGACTACGACGCCGACTACCTCTGGGCATGGTCGTCGAGCGGCCAGAACACCGGGATCGACGCCGTCATCGCCGGCACCCGGGTGATCAGTGTCGACGCAGGCGAACAACTCTCAGTCGGATACGTCTGCGGCAGCTTCAGCGCCGGAAACAACAACCCAAGCAACTTCACCAACACGACACTGTCGGCAGTGTTCACACCCGCTCCATAACGACACGCCGCAACCGGCCTGAGACCGCGCACTGCGTCGGCACCGACGCCGTCGCACGTCGGCAGGAGATGTCTGGTGGCGCTGCGTCAAAGTAGTTTTACTTTACGGTATAGTAAAGCTCGTGCCCGTGGCGTCGACACGAACTCCCCGAACCGATCGCTCGACCGTCACCAGACAGGCGATCCGCGCCGGCGCGGTTTCGTGCTTCGGCCGCCTCGGCTACTCGGGCGCCTCGATGGACGCCATCGCCGCTGCGTCAGGGGTCACCAAGCCGACCGTCTACGCACACTTCGGGTCCAAGGACGCACTGTTCACCGAGCTGCTCCGCGATCGTCTCGGCGCCCTCGACCGCCTGCCGATCTCCCCTGCGAGCGACTCAGCGGCAGTCGAGGCAGCGATCACGGACTACGCATCGCGCCGGATCGACGTCATGCTCGAACCTGCGACCCTCGGACTACTCAGGGCGGCATCCGCTGAAGGAATTCGGCGCCCGGAGTGGGCCACATCACTGATTGGATCACTCGAGCCGAGCGACTTCGAGCGCTGGCTCGACGAGATCAGCGCTGCCGGCCTCCTCGAGATCGGATCACCCGAAGAAGCCGCCGAGCTCTTCTGGGCCCAGCTCGAAGGGGCCCTGTTCTTTCCCGTCGTGGTCGGCATGACCCCGACGCCCGACCAACACACGCGCTCGCGAGTCGTCGCAGCAAGCGTCCACTCGTTCATGTGCACCCACCGCCCCGCGCCTCCAGCGCCCGACAAGCCCACCAATTGACGAGGTCCAACCATGTCGAACGCCACCGAGTCGACCCCCGCCAGCGGTCACCACCAATCACCGCCCTCCAGCAACCGAACGACCTCGCGTCACCGTGCGCTGAGAGCGACCCTGCTCCTGGTCGGCCTGTTCATCGTGTTCTTCAGTCTCAACATGTCAGTTGGCGGCTTCGAGACGCTCGGCTGGGAGGGCCGCGCCGACTTCGTGGAGGTCACCAACACGGAGGACTACGGCATGCAAGACAGTCACGTGCGATTCGCCTCCGGAGTCTGGACCGGCCTCGGACTGGTCTTTCTTGCGGCGACCAGATGGCTACAGGAACTACGGACCCTCGTCCTCGGCGGACTCGGCGTGATGTTCATCGGCGGACTGGCACGCCTCTCGGCAGCCGACGCATCCGTCCTCACCAGCGCCGACATCCTCTTCGCGCTCACCCTTGAACTCATCTTCGTACCGCTGCTCGCCTGGTGGGTGCACAGATCAACCAGCCCAAACAGCAACGCTCTTCCACCACAACGGACCCCACCAACACCCGCGCCACCTACGCCACGGTCACCGAGCCAGCCTTAGCCGCTCGCCGCTGCGGCAATTGCCGACTGGTTCGCAACAAG
>JBCBSO010000096.1:0-9660 GCA_039819205.1 Actinomycetota bacterium | reverse complement strand
TTGACCCACGACCGCAGTGCATTCCACCCTCCGAGTTCAACGGGGCCAAGCTGCGGGTGGTCGAACGGATACCAGTCGACGAAGCTGGCATCACGCGCATCCGTTGGGGCGGGCTGCGTGTCGATCCAGCGCAGCGCGGCGAGCACCTGGTCGTCGGTCGGACCGACGAACCAGAAGTCGGTACCGATGCGTTCGCCCGTTGCAGCATGCACGAGGTCCCAGAATTCAGTAGTCCAGCTGTACACGCCGAGGTGTTCGTAGGCCCAGTCGTCGGCCGCGCCGGACTGCGTTTCGTTGCGATCCCATGTGAGGTCCTCGAACACGGAGTGCGCCGGGTAGCCGGTGAGGTCGGTGCCGCGCTGCGCCAGCTGTTTCCACACCCATACGTCGTCTGGCGGCAACTCGGAGTCGCTGCGTGTCGAGCTCGGACGCAACAGGAACCCACCGGCGGTGTGGAAGGCGTTGTACCCGCAGATGTTGGGGCGAGCGCGGATCGCTCGCACCAGCGCCTCGATCTCGGGCTCGCTCAGTGGATGATCGCCCGACCCCGGCACGGTCGTCGCCCACCCAGCCGGAAAGTTGCGGTTGAGATCGAGGCCTTCGGGAGGACGTGGCGCCGGGACGGTGAAGCCGTCGTACTCCTCGATGAGACCCTCGCTGAACAACCGGTACGTCGGAACGCCGCTCGGCGCACCATCGGGCGGCACCGGGATGAGCGCTCGCGGATCATCGCCGTGCGGCATCCACGATCCGTGCGGGTCACTGACGCGCATTTCGAGGATCCGGCCGTCGCCATCGATGTCCTCGGCGTGATGACCGGGCCACCGTCGGTCGTCGTTGCGTGGCCACGGTCGGGTCGACGAGCGGCGAAACCGGGGGTGGTCGGCGAGCGCCCACTCGGCCCCATCCGGGTTGACGCGGGGCACCACATAGAACGTTCGTGTGGCCAGCGCCCGACGAATGCGCTCGTCGCCGGTGGTGTACCCGTCGACCAACCACTGCAGCACCCGACAGGCGGCCACGGTGGCGGTCAACTCGACTGCGTGGATGCTCGCATCGATCCAGTGAGCTGGCTTGGTGTCGTGGGTGCCCGTCGACGAGTCGGTCACGGTGACCAAACGAAGCGGCCGACCCTCGTGCGACTGGCCGTAGGTCTCCACCTCCACGAGATCGGGATGCCTGGCCGCAAGATCGTCGATCCAGGCCGTGAGCTCGTCGTACCGCAGGAAGCGGTCGAAGTCGTAGTCCATCGATGGCAACCGTACGCGGTGCCCAGGTCTCTACGATTTATCTTGACATCATTTATTTTGATTCTAAGATACTTAGCATGAACGGAAAGATCGTGGCAGGCACGCTGCTCGCACCGGTGCTGTGGGGCACGACGTACATCACGGTGACCGAGCTCCTCCCCGCCGATCGGCCACTGAACGTCGCTGCGACCCGCGTGCTTCCAGCGGGCCTGTTGCTCGCCGCCTTAGCGTGGCGCACCGACCGCTGGCGGCCGACCCGACAGCAGCTACCAATGCTGGTCGCCCGATCGGCGGCCACGTTCGCCGTGTTCTTCCCATTGCTCATCGTCGCCGCGTATCGGCTGCCCGGCGGCATCGCCGCGGCCGCTGGCGGCGTGCAGCCGTTGCTCGTTGCGATCATCGGGGGCGCCGTCGACCGCCAGCGTCCGCGACGTCGCGACATCCTCGTCGGCGTGGCTGCGGCGGCGGGCGTAGCCATGGTGGTCATCCGCCCCGGCGCCGAGATCGACGCAATCGGCGTCGGCGCGGCGCTCTTGGCCAACGTGTCGTTCGCCATCGGGGTCGTGCTGGCCAAGCGCGACACCACCACACCCCACCTGATCGGCGGGACCGGGTGGCAAATGCTCTTCGCATCGGTGCTGCTCGTGCCATTGGCGCTGATCGTGGAGGGTGCGCCGACCGCCCTCGAGTCACGACACGTCGCCGGCGGGTTCTATCTCGGCGTGATCGCCACCGGTGTGGCCTTCGTGTTGTGGTACCGCGGCATCCCCCGCCTTCCGGCCGCAGCCCCGCCGCTACTCGGACTCGCGGCGCCGATCACCGGCGCCACACTCGGTTGGATCGTGCTCGGCGAGTCCCTCAGCCAGATTCAGCTCGCAGGGTTCGTGGTGACCATCACCGCGATCACCTACGGGGCGCTACTCGGCTCCCGGGCAAGTCAGGACGAGCGCACCGCCACACCCGTGCAACAGTGGACCAATGAGCGACGTGCGCTACGCCGGCCCCGACGGCCAACGAGTGGCGTATCGCCGGCTGGACGGGGAACGTACGGCGCAGATCCTGGTGATCGCGGGTGCGTTCTTCCCGTTCGAGGCGCTCCTCGAGGATCGGGTCGCCACGCGGTTCCTCGATGACCTACGACGCCTCGGCGACGTCGTCGTGTTCGACAAGCGCGGCGTCGGCATGTCGGACCCGATCAGCGACTGGGACACGCCGCTCCATCAGCAGTGGGCCGACGACGCACGCAATGTGATCGGGGCGAGCGCATTGCAGCGCCCGGCGGTCGTGTCGTGGGAACCGCTTGGGGTCGGACGCGCACTCGCCGCGACGGATCCCGACGCGATCGATCGATTGGTGCTCGTCAACCCGGCGCAAGACCCCAGTGCCATCCGAGAACACTTCCAGCCGGGCGACAACGAGCTGCTCGAAACCCGCAGTGTCGAAGAGATCGCCTTCCCGTCGCGCATCGGGGACCCACAGTTCCGGCAGTGGCTCGAACGGGCCGGGCGGCTCGGTGCGAGTCCAACGCTCGCCGCGCGGATGTGGCAACGCAGCACCGAGCCGCGGGACCTCACGCCTCCCAACGTCGCCGTCCCGACGCTGGTGATCCACACCGGTGGCATGAACCCGCGCCATCGGGTCGAGGCGGTGGCCAACGCGATCGATAACGCAGTGATCATCGATGTACTCGGCGACGATGCATACCCCATCGCCGGCGACGTTGACGCGTTGGTCGACGCCATGGCGGGATTCCTCGGTGGCGCTGCGGTCACGATTGAACGCGAGCGACGACTGGCGGCGGTGCTCTTCGTAGACGTCGTCGGCTCGACGGCTACGACCAGCCGGGAAGGCGACGCGCGATGGCGCTCGATCATCGACGAGCATGATGTGGCGGTGCGCGCCGAGGTCGCGCGGCGGGGCGGTCGCGTAGTGAAGTACACCGGCGACGGCGCGCTAGCGACGTTGACGTCGGTGACCGACGCGATCGCCACCGCCCGCGCACTGCATACGCGCATCGCCGACACCGGTTTACAGATTCGTGCCGGCATCCACGTCGGCGACGTCGACGAACGCGGCGACGATGTCTCGGGCGTGGCGGTCAACCTCGCGGCGCGCGTGATGGATACCGCCGCTGACGGCGACACGCTGCTGTCGTCGACCGCCGCCGAGGCCGCGCTCGGGAGCGCGGTTGCCCTCGAGGCGCTGGCGCCGCGAGCGCTGAAGGGAATCGACGGCGAGTGGACACTGTTCCGGGTCGCCCGGCGGGGTTGAGGATCGCCGAAGCCGCCCGCAACGGCCGCGTCCGGGTTCAGTAGGTGAGCACCTGATCGGCGGCGGCGTCGGTCGCTAGCTCGCGGTCGGCGCGGCCTCGGGGAGTCCGGGAAGTGGCCCGAAGAAGCCGTCGATGCGGGCCAGCTTGCCGTGCTCGTCGACCGTGGTCACGTCCATCCCCTCCATGACGACGGCACCGCGTTCGACGATGCGCCAGGCATAGCGATAGCGATCGTGGTGATGATCGAAGCCGGAGACCACTTGGTACTCGTAGTCGGGCTTCGCCGCATGTAGGGCGATCGCGTTGGCGGCGAGCGCATCGCGTCCGACGTGATTGTTCGCCGGATCACAGAAGATCACGTCGTCGGTCACCGCCGCATCCAACAGCTGCTGCACCCGGACCGGATCGAGCTCGTTCCACATCGCAAAGTAGGTCTCAAAGGCGGGATTCGGAAACAGACTCATGGTCGGTATCCTACATACCGACCATGAGTCTGTAAAGCGGGATATCGTGGACCGTTGTGGCGACGCAGGAGGAACGGCGCACCAGGACGCGGCGAGCGATCCTCGACGCGGCGCGCGTTCGGTTCACCCGCGATGGCTGGGAGGCAACCTCGATTGCCGAGATCCTCGACGACGCGGGCGTGAGCCGCGGTGCGCTCTACCACCACTTCGACAGCAAAGACGACGTGTTCGCCGCGGTGTTCACGGAGGTGTCCTCCGACGCGGTTGCTCGGGCCAATGCAGCAGTCGGACAGGGCCAAACGCCGCTCGCTTCGTTCATCGACGGATGCCGCGCCTGGTTGTCGATCGTGCGTCGGCCCGACGTCGCTCAGGTGTTGTTGATCGATGGCCCGACGGCGTTGGGGTGGGAACGCTGCCGCGCCCTCGAGCAAGCGACGAGCTTGCATGTGACCGAAGCGGGCGTCCGCGCGGCGACGCGGGCCGGCGAGATCTCCCCGCCCTCGCTGCGCGCCGCCGCGCTATTGGTCAACGCCCTGCTCGCGGAGGCGGCCCTCGCCTCCCTCGCCGGCGCGGCGGAGGATCGCGAACTGACCGCCACGATCGAGTCGATGATCACCGGGCTCTAGCGCGCGTTACCGTCCCGCTCGCCCGCCGAAACGGTCGCCTCCATCAAGTCGCGGAACGTCGCCAGGTCGGGCACCGATGCGTCGACCACCTTGGCCAGGTCGTCCCAACGCCGTAGCTCGATCGCGGCCGCAGCGTCGCTCCTGGCGGCGAACTCATCCGCCTCGTCCGGGCCCATCGGACCGCCCTGAAGGGCGAGACTCGCGGCCGACGCAGGCGAAAGCCCGTCTCGGTATCCCGCATCGACGGCACAGAGATAACGCTTAGCCGCCACGTGGAGCCGGATCGGCTCGGTCACCTCGCTCGGGAACCAATTGGCCAGAAACCGCGAGCCGACCGCCTCGTGGTGGTGATCGACGTCGACAGTGCTCGCGGCGCCGCTGAACAGATGGCCGATGTCGTGGAGAAACGCGGCAACCACCGTCGGCACCGATGCCCCGGCGTCGATCGCCAGCTGGCCGCACTGCGTCGCATGCGCGTTCTGGCTGACGACCTCGTCGTACATCGAGTTCCCCCGCCGCTCGTAGAGATCGGCGATGGCATCGGCGACCTCGGCGGGAGTGGTCAGCGTCATCCACGGCGGCTGATCGCTCACGAGCCCCACCTCGGCGATCGGTTCGTTCGTCATTGCGGCCATCATGGCCGGTGCGGAGCGTCCGTGCCACGCCACCGGCAGCGTGGCCGTCTTGCGTATCGTCGACAGTGATGTCACTCGACAACCGATCACGCGAACAGTGGACAGGCGTAGGCTGGGTGCACATCGCCGGGGCACTCGACGACGGCCACGTCGCTCAGCTACGCCGGGGTGTCGACGAACTCCAGCGGTGGGCGGCCGACGGCGGACCCGGGCTGCACCATTTCGAGCAGACCGACCGCGGCCCGACGATCGCCCGGTCGGAACGCTTCGCCGATGACCACGACGATCTGGGCCGCTTTGTCCGCCACGGGGCGCCCGCGCAGCTGGTCGCTGATGTCCTCGGTGAACCGGCGGTGTTGTTCAAGGAGAAGGTCAACTACAAACAACCGGGAGGCGCCGGTTTTGCGCCGCACCAGGACGCAGCGGCCTACCGCTTCGTCGACCACCACGTGTCGGTCATGGTCCCGCTCGACTCCGCCACGATCGAGAGCGGTTGCCTGTGGTTCGCGCCCGGCCATCACGAAGGCCCTATGGCGGACAACGGCCGCGGACGGCTCCTCGATGAGGTGGTCGAGCGACTCGACTGGCGCCCGATCGAGGTCGAACCCGGCGACCTCGTGGCGTTCGATTCGTACGCGCCACATCGCAGCGACACCAACCACAGCGATCATCCGCGGCGGGCGCTGTACCTGACGTACAACGCGGCCCGGCTCGGCGACTTCCGTTCCCAGTACTACGCCGACAAAGACGCCGAGTTTGCGACCGCGGGCCCGACGTTCGGCGACGAACGCGTGCGCATCAGCATCAGCGACGATTTCCTCGGCAAACCGGTGATCTGACCAGGTTCTCGCCGAAATCCCGGGGAATCCAGGCGCCACGCGCCGGATTTCGCGAACAGAACCGCTGTCGGCGCGACACAATCGTGAGATGGAACGCTCGGCAACGATCGATCTGACGAGTTACGGCGACTCGGGATTCGCCAAACTTCCTGCGTTCGCCGACGAGTCGATCGGCGCGGCGATGCATGCCGACGTGGTCACGTTGGTACGCACAGCAGCTGAGACCGGGTCCGCCCCCGACGATGTGCTGATCGCGCCGGAGTCCCAGGCGGGGTTCGCTGGCGAGCGACCCGAGGATCTGATTTCCAAGGTGTTCACGTTGCACCAGCGGCCGGTGTTCGCCGAGTTTCTGCGCAGCGGAGACGTACCCGACATCCTCGAGCAACTGATCGGGCCGGACGTCGACTGCTTCTTGTCGCAGTACATCTTCAAGAACCCGGGCGCATGGGGGCAGCCGTGGCATCAGGACAGCTACTACTTCCCGTTCGCTCCCGCCCGCCCGATCGTCGGGCTGTGGCTCGCGGTGACCGAGGCCACCCTCGACAACGGGTGTCTCCACGTGCTGGCGGGCAGCAACCACGAGCCAATCCACGAACACGTTCCCGACGCTCGCCCCGGTGCCAACTATGGCTACGTCGAGATCGTCGACCACGACATGGGGGCGAGCGCGCCGGTGCTGATGTCGCCGGGTGATCTGTTGGTGTTCGACAGTCATCTCATGCACCGGTCGACGGACAACGCCTCCGACGGCATCCGCGCCGCAATGGTGTTCCACTGCTGTGCAGCCGGAACGGAGGACCTCGGCCACCCTGCAATCGGCGGCGCTCCCAGCCCGGTTCATCGATTCGTGCCGCTGCTGCGCGACGGCGATGTGGTTGGCACGTGAGGCCGGCAGCACTCCTCGGTGGCAGCCTGTTGTTTACCGGCATCGGTCACCTCACGTTCCGGTGCGAAGAACGCTGAGCTGACTGCTTCCGGCGCCACCGGCCGTCGCGCCCGATTCCGACGTGGTGGACGATGCCGTGGAGCGGTTCAACCGTGAAGGTCGATGATCGCTTCGTGCTCGATCGTCACCAGTGGCTGCCCGTTGCGTTCGATGCGCACGTCGGCCACCGCACGCTCACCGCGACGATGGAATCGCTCGATCACGGTCGAGCGAACAATCACCACGTCGCCGTCGTGGGCGACGCCATGGTGCTGGATTCGGCTCCGGGTATGAATCCATGAGCCGCGCACCAAGTCCGCCGAGAACACATCGTTGGCGATCGCCGGCCACACCGCGGGATGGATGATTCCGTCGCGCGTGTAGAGGTCGAGGTCGTCGTCGACACGTGTGCCGTAGCCGGAGCCGAGTCGGTCGATGAGTTCCACCTCGCGATCGGCAAGGAGCTCGCCCTCGCGTTCGGGCGGAACGTGATCGCCGTGCTCACCGGCGGTGAACACGGCGAGCGGCTCACGAGCGCGGTCGACCCGGGCTTCCACGCGCACGCCATCTCCGGTTGCCACCGGTGTGCACGCGACGCAGTCGCCAGCGAGCACCGGCGCACGGAACCGAACCTCGCCGCCGCCGTGCGCCAACCAGTCGATCCCCCATGCGTCGACCAACGGTCGCGTCAGGTAGGCGTAGGTCGTCACTCCGGCAACCAGCGCTGCCGGGAACCCTTGCTCGCGTGCGCCCTCATCGGTGTGGATGCGATTGCCCGCATGTTCCGGTGCGTTCACCGCCGTGACGGTCCACGCGACCGGATCAGCCATTGCGCCACGGTAGGCCACGCCGCCGGATCGAACCCACGAGGCGCTCAGCGTGTCGGCGGACTGTCCGGCAGCACGAAGAATCGTTCACCGTCAACGACGCCCGTGTCTTCGAATCCGGCGAGCGATGCGGTCGCCATCGACGGTGCATTCTGCGGATCGATCAGCAATGTTGGGTGCAGCGGCGGTTCGTGGGCGAGAAGAAACCGGGTGAGTAGTCGGAGGGCACGCGACGCGTACCGGTGGCCTCGGTGCTCGGGAAACACGTTGTAGCCCATGTTCACTTGATCAGCGCGTAGCCAGTGCCGGTCGTCGTCGTGGTCGTAGTCGATCCAACCGACGACGGTTCCGGACACGCAGATGCTGGCCATCGGCTGCGGATCGCTCGAAGCGTCTGGAAGGAATCGACGAAACTCGTCGTCGCGTCCGGCGATCATCGCCGCGCGGTCGCCCACCACGAACGGCCGCACGGTGAGCTCATCATCGTGGAGCGTTTGATCGAGCGGAACCATCTGGCCACGGTACGGGCAGCTCGCCGTGAGGTGCGTGAGGTGCAGTAGAGCGCTACGTTCCTCAGATGCCCGCCGACTCCCGCTCGACCGATGAACGCGGCTGACGTGCTGGCGCTCTCCGTCGACGCTCCACTCGTCGACGTGCAGCCTGGAGCGCACTTGATTCGCGTGGGTGAAGCTCACGCGTCGTTGTATGTCCTGGTACTCGGCACGGTCGAGGTGCGCCGCGGCGACGCTCTGCTCGCCACCATCGACGAACCCGGCAGCGTGGTCGGTGAGGTCGGGCTGCTCCTCAACACTCCGGCGTCAGCCGATGTGGTTGCACCACAGGGCGCCTCCATGCGTCGACTCGACGACGCAGCGCGCCTCTTTCGCGAGGTGCCGGAGTTCGGTCAGTTCCTGGCGACCACCTTGGCTCGACGTCTGCATCGGGTGTCCTCGTGGCTCGGCGATCTCCACGAACAGTTCGCCGACACGCCCGGCGCGCTCGGGCTCGTACCCCACGTGATGGCCGACCTGGTGCACACCGACCGAGCCGACGCCGACCTCGGCTCGGACCGCGAGCCCGACGTGCCGTACTAGACGGCGCCGGCGTCTACAGCGCGATGGTCTCGTCGCCTTCGAACGACCACCAGAACACCTCGCGTTCTTGCGTGTCGACGATGAGGTGTGCCGGAATCGGGCCGGGTTGTCGACCAGCGTTGAGCACCAGCGTGTCGCCGACGCGATCGTGGAACGAGCCGTCGGGCGCGCGGAACGGCGAATCGTGTACGTGTCCGCACAAGACGAGATCGGGGCGGTGCTCGGTGATCAGTCGGTTGAGCACATCGTCGCCGTAGAACCGCCTGCCAGACCACGAGGTCGGCGACTGGTCGGGAGGCGAATGGTAGGCCCAGATCCACACGCCCGCCGATGGTCGGCGCACGGCGTCGTTAGCGAGCTGGCGTTCCACCGCACCGAGCGTGAACGGACCCTCCCACCACGCGCAGGCGGTGACCAGATCGGGTCCCACGTTGATACTCGCCCCGTCGGTGGTCACTGACGGGGCGACATCGTGGAGCCAGGCGGCGGTCTTCTCGCCGTGGTCGAGGCGCTGGGTGAGGTCGTGATTGCCAGAGTTGGCGATCAACGTCGTCGAGGCGGCAATGTCGGCGTACAGCGCCGACATCATCGAAATCTGCGCATGGGGGTCGACCGGTCCGAGCACGTCGAGGTGATCCCCGCTGAGCACCACCGCGTCGAAGTCAGCCGCCTGCTGGTGAATCCACTCCACTTGACGCAGCCCGTAGTGCAGGTCCGACGACACGAGG
>JBCBSO010000095.1:0-9665 GCA_039819205.1 Actinomycetota bacterium | reverse complement strand
GTTCAACCTCGTGACGAAGCGCGCCGTGGTGGAGGCCGAGGGCCACATGGAGTGGATCGACGGCAACATCGGCTCGAAGCTGACGATGAAGTACCCGGCGGTGTATCTCGTCGGCGAGGGCGCCACCGGCGAGGTGCTCTCGGTGGCCTACGCGGGCGCCGGCCAGCATCAGGATGCTGGGGCCAAGATGGTGCATGCAGCGCCGAACACGAGCTCGAAGATCGTGTCGAAGTCGATCAGCCAGTACGGCGGCATCACGACCTATCGCGGGCTGGTGCGTGTCGACGAGGGTGCGGAGGGGTGTAAGAGCCACGTCGAATGCGACGCATTGATCCTCGACGAAGACTCGGTGTCGAAGACGCTGCCCTACATGGAGGTCGGCGAGCGTGATGCACACATCGGCCACGAGGCCACGGTGTCGAAGATCGCCGACGAGCAGCTCTTCTACTTGATGAGCCGCGGGCTGTCAGAAGAACAGGCGATGGGCATGATCGTCAACGGCTTCATCGAGCCGATCACCAAGACCCTGCCGATGGAGTACGCCGTGGAGTGGTCGCGGCTGATCGAGCTGCAGATGGAGGGCTCGGTCGGCTGACCGAACCCTCCACCGCTCAGCTGTCGCTGTTGCTCAGAGGTAGAAGCCGACGACGTCGACGACGATGTCGGCGGTACCGAACCCGCCGACATACACCGTGATCTCGCCCTCCGGGCTGAGGCGGCTCGTCGCCGACTGAGCAGCCGCAAGACCGTCGCCCACCCAGTTGCCGGTGGAGAACGCCTGCGGGTCCTCGGGCGTTTCGTCGGCGGCGTACACGGCGAAGAAGCCACGGACCTCGGTATTGGCCACGGTCGCGGTGAGCAATACGGCGCGGGCGCCTTCGGGCACGCCGCTCGGCTCCTCGGCAAGGTCCTCAAGCACGTTCACGGTGATTCCGGAGTCGGACTCGGGCTTGCCGGTCGGGTTGCCGATCCGCGTGTCGGCGACGCGCACCGGGACCGGCAGCAGCTCGAGCGCCCCCGTGGTCGGGGTGCCGGCCAGCTTGACGAAGCGCACGCCGTCTTCGCCTTCCGGAACGGTGAACCACAGGGTGCCCTCGCCGTCGACGTACATCTCGCCAGGGAGGTGATTGCCGTTCGGTGCGCCGACGGCAGAGCCGGCGACGAACCAGATGTGCGCACCCTGAGCTGCAAGCGCCGCGGCGCGTGGCGCTTCGACGTCTTCGTCTTCGCCGGGCTCTGGCGCACCGTTGGCGGCGATCAGGCCGAAGCCGTTGGTCTCGGTGGTCGAGGCGTGGACACCGTTGGCAAGCAGGTCGTCGCCGTATCCGCCGACGCGGGCGGGAAAGCCGAGCCGCAGCTCGTCGGTCGGGATCTCCTTGGCGACGGTGAAGGTGCTCGGCCCCTCGGTGATCACAGCGGCGGGCGTGTTGACGATTGCGGTGAACGTCGTCGACGGGTTTTCTTGCCCGAGCTGAACGGCGTCGTTGTCGCCGGACAGCCAGTTGCCTGCGTTCGCCTCGTCGCCCGCGCTGGCGGACCGACCGATGGCGACCGCACCTACGGCCGCGCCGGCGCCGCCGAGCGCGAGCTTGGCCAGCAGGGCTCGTCGGTTGTCGGTGGACTCGGCAGTCTCGTCGTCGTTGTGTGGGGTCTCGATGTCGGTCATGACATCGATTTGTAACACACGGCGCGTCGCATGTGAGCGCAACTCCGGGACGCGCAACGCCCCGCTCTCGTGCGCCACAGGGCGACGAGGGCGGGGCGTTGTCGAGGACGGGAGCGTCGGGCGTTAGCGGTAGAACGCGGTGACGTCGATGATGATGTCGGCGGTGCCGGCGCCACCGATGGTGGCGTCGATCTTGCCGTCGACGAGTCGGGTGAAGATCGTGGCAGCCACGCTGAGGTCGTCTCCGACCCAGTTGCCGTTCGACGAACCCTGACCTTCGAATGTCGCGCCGGGGGCCGAGGCGCGGAAGAACCCGCGATCGACGGTGTTGGCGACGGTCATCGTGATGATCGCTGCGGTGGCATCGGAGACCACACCGGTCGGAGCTTCGGCGGTGTTCTTCGTCAGGTCGACCTCGATCGTGCTGTTCCGGCCAGGACGCCCGACGGGGATGCTCTCGCGCGTGTCGGCGCAGCGCTCGGCCTTCTCGAGGAAGGTCACGGCGCCGGCGGTCGGCGCTCCCGCGATCCGCAGGTACTTGTAGCCGGGCGCCTCCGACTGCGGAACCGTGAGCCACAGGGTGCCGTCGCGGTCGTACACGAGCTCGCCGGGGCCATGGTTGCCCGGTGTCTCGGGGCCGAGGGACGGCGTGGGGTCGAACCAGATGTGTGAGCCGGTGGAGATCAAGGCCAGCGCACGCGGTGCCTCCATCGTGGAGGTTTCCGGGTTGGCGGTGAGGTTGGCCGCCACGACACCAAAGCCGTCGGCGTTTTGGATCACCGAGCCGTGCACGCCGTTGGGGATGTCGTTGCCTTTGCCATAGCCACCGATGGCTGCGGGGGCGACGTTGTTGCCCTGGGCATCATCGGGGCGGTCGAAGCATGCGCTGAACGCGCTGGCGCCTTTGCCATCGCCGTCTTCGATCGGTCCGCCCTTGTACTCGTAGTACGTATTCTCGGTCGACGTGTTCGGTGGGTCGCCCAGCTCGAGCGCGTTGCCGCCGATTGCCATGCCCCCCGACGACCCGGCGCTCGCGGTGCGACCGAGGGCTACCGCCCCAACGGCAGCGCCGGCGCCGCCGACGGCGAGTTTGGCGAGCAGCGCACGCCGATTGCTGGATTCGTCAGTGGCGTCGTCGTTGTCGGTTGGTGGGACGTCGATATCGGTCATGCGGTGCTCCTCATCTGTTCTCATCGTCGCGACCGGTCCGGCGCGCCGGTGGCGACGACACGCGTGCGCGCCGTGCCACGTCTCGTAACCTAATCGCAATCTCGAACCGAGGTACGCCACGATCGGGGTAGTGGCTGGTCGGCGGGCGCGCCGGCGGTTTCGAGGGCGCGGGTCCTACACTGATTTCGATGCCGATGCGTACCGAGTGCAAGCACTTTGAGAGTCGCTCGTACCCCAACGGCGACACGGTCCGGAAGTGCAATCTGGACCTCGCGCCCGACGCTCCGTGGCGGTGTCCCGACCACTGCCCGCGCTACGAGCGGCGCCTTGCCGACGCGGCGTGGACGCACGGGAGCCTGGTCGTGTCAGCCACGCCGCCGGAGCCCGACGGGCTCGACGACGGATCGGCGGCCGCGGTGCTCGATGAGGCCGAAGACATCCTCAACGCGGTCGGTGCCGAGGTGCGCGCCGAGGTCGATGCCGAGCGCAACGCCAAACGGGGCTTCTTCAAGCGGCTGTTCCGCCGCGGCTAGCGGCCGTCGACTGCGCCGGTAATTTGCACTACGCGCATAGTGTTATTAGCCCGGTGCTGGGGTTACACTGCCCACCGTGACGGCGTTTTCCCCCGACGCGGCACGCGGGTTCGACACTCGGTACGGCGCCACTCGCACCGCCGCTGCCGAACGTGTCGGCGCTGCGGCGCTCCCCTCTACCGACGAGGAGATCTGGCGCTACAGCCGCATCGAGTCGCTCGATCTCGACCGGTTTGCGCCGGCAGAGACGTCGACCACCGTCGAGGCCGAGGGCGTCGACCTGTCGGCGTTGATCACCGACGACGAGCCCGAGGTGATCGGACCCGAGGCTCCCGACGTGTTCGCCGAACTGAACCGAGCGTTCATGACGCCGACGTTCATTCGCGTTCCGCGGGGCCAGACCGTCGGCGCGCCGATCGTGGTGACGCATTACCTGTCGGGCAACGCCGATCAGGCGCCTGCGGTGTTCCCCCGCCTGGTGATCGACGCTGGCGACAACAGCGAGGTCACGGTGGTCGAACGGTTCATCACCCACGGCGACGAGTCGCTCGACGTGCTCGTCGCTCCGGTGCTCCAGGTGCGCGCCGCGGCGGCCGCCCGAGTGCGCTACCTGGCGCTGAACGAGGCTGGGCCCTCGACGTGGCAGATTGGCAATCAGCAATCGATCGGCGACCGCGACTCATCGACCATGCTCGCCACGGTCACCCTCGGTGGCGACTACGTGCGAGCACGGACCGAAGCGCGCCTCGTCGGGCCGGGTGGCAACACCAAGCAGGTTGCGCTGTACTTCGCCGGCGGCGACCAGATGCACGACTTCCGGACGATTCAAGACCACGACGCCCCGCACACCAACAGCGATTTGCTGTTCAAGGGGGCCGTGCAGGACTCGGCCGCCAGCGTGTACACCGGGCTGATCAAGATCCGTGCTCACGCCGGTGGCTCCACGGCGTACCAGACCAACCGCAACCTCACGCTGAGCGAGGGCGCGTGGGCCGAGAGCGTGCCCAATCTCGACATCGAGACCAACGACGTCAAGTGCTCGCACGCCTCGACGGTCGGCCCGATCGACGAGGATCAGCGCTTCTATCTCGAGAGTCGGGGTGTCCGTCCCGAGGTGGCCGAACGGCTCGTGGTGCTCGGATTCTTCGACGAGGTGATCGGTCAGCTGCCGAGCGGCCCGCTCACCGACGATCTGCGCACGCGGGTCGCCGCCAAACTCGACCTGGGCGCGCGCCAGGAGGTTGCGGCATGAGCCGTCATTGCGTTCCCCGGCCACGCAGGCCGCGGCCTACCGGGCGCTCGCTGGCGCTCGCCCCCGCGCATCGTCGACGGGAGATCTCATGAGCGCCGTGTGTTCGTTCGACGAGTTGCCCGACGGCTCGGCGCGCAAGGTCGACGTCGACGGCGTCCCCGTCGCCGTCGTGCGTATCGGCGACGACGTGTATGCGATTGGCGACACGTGCAGCCACGCCAACGTGTCGCTGTCGGACGGCGAGGTGTGGTGCGACGAGCTCGAACTCGAGTGCCCCAAGCACTCCAGTGCGTTCAGCTTGACTACCGGCGTGCCATCCACGCTGCCGGCGACGCAGCCGGTGCCGGTGTTCGACGCGTCGGTGATCGACGGTCAGGTCGTCGTCACTGCCCGGGTCGCCGATACCGAGGTCCAATCATGAGGGCCACGTCATGAGCAGCCTCGAGATTCGTGGACTCCACGCCCGCGTCGCCGAACGGGAGATTCTGAAGGGCATCGACCTCACCGTTCGATCCGGTGAAGTACACGCAGTGATGGGCCCCAACGGCGCCGGCAAGAGCACCCTGTCGGGCGTGGTGATGGGCAAGCCCGGCTACGAGGTCACCGCTGGCTCGGTCACGCTCGATGGCGCCGATGTGCTGGCCATGGAGCCGTGGGAGCGAGCGTCGGCCGGCCTGCACCTTGTGATGCAGTACCCGACAGAAGTGCCGGGGGTGATGCTCGACGATGTGCTCGCCGAAGCGCTCATCACCCGCGGCCGGAGCGCCGATGGTCTCGCCGACACGCTACGGGCGGAGGCCTCCACGATCGGCTTCGAGGAACGGTTCCTCGAGCGACCGCTCAACGTGGATCTCTCCGGCGGGGAAAAGAAGCGCAACGAGACGTTGCAGCTCGCGGTGTTGGCGCCACGCATCGCCATCCTCGATGAGCTCGACTCGGGTCTCGACATCGACGCGTTGCGCGACTGTGCGCGACGCGTCGAGGCGATGAGCAACGAGCCGCAGGCCGACGGTGAGCCGCTCGGCGTGTTGGCGATCACCCACTACAGCCGGTTGCTGCACGAGCTGCGCCCCGACCACGTACACATTTTGGCAAACGGTCGGATCGTGTCCAGCGGCGGATTCGAACTCGCCGAACAGCTCGAAGCCGACGGATATGCCGCGTTCGGAGCAACCGAATCGGCGCCGGAACACGACAAGCCGGCCGAGCGCCCCGGCAGCCTCGACGACCTGTTCGCGTTGTAGCCGACCAACTCTCTCGACGCCGCGTCGAACGCATAGCGTCGAGCACATGTCGTGGGACGAACGAGACGGCGGGCTGCATCGCGAGTTTCGATTCGCCGACTTCTCTGAGGCGTTCGCGTTCATGGTGCGCGTCGCCATCATCGCCGAGCAGCGCAACCATCACCCCGAATGGTCGAACGTGTACAACCGCGTGAACATCACGCTCACGACACACGACGCCGGGAGCACCGTCACCGACAACGATCGGGAGATGGCTGCGGCGATCGACGACGTATTCGGCTGACGGTGTCGGCTGACGCACCGGCCGTACCGGCCTCCGCAACGGGCAGGTTCCCTGGATGGTGGGTGGTCACCGGCTGCTTCATCGTGCTCACCACCACGTCCGGCCTTGGCTTCTACGGGCTGGCGGTGTACCTCAACGCGTTCAGCAAGGAACAGGGTTGGCCGCTGAGCACGATCTCGCTCGCCACCACGGTGTTCTTCATCGTCGGCGGCGCGGTCGGGGTGTGGGTCGGATCGCTGATCGCCCGCATCGACGTGCGCATCGTGATCGTCGGTGGCGGCGTCATCGGCGGTGCCTCGCTCGCCGTGCTCGGGCAAGTCGACGAGCAGTGGGAACTGTTCGTGGTGTACGCCGTGTTTGCCGTCGGGTTTGCCGCCGCCGGACTCGTCCCGATGACCACCGTCGTCACCCGCTGGTTTCACGCCCGCCGGTCGGTCGCCCTGTCGATCGCCTCCACCGGTCTCTCGGTCGGTGGCATCTTGATCACCCCGATCGCCAAGGGACTCCTCGACAACCGCGGGCTCTCGGCCGGAACGCCGTGGCTCGGACTGCTGTACGTGGTCGGCGTCGTGCCGGTCACGCTCTTGTTGGTCCGCCCAGATCCCGAGGCCCTCGGCTGGGCGCCAGACGGCGTCCGCCGTGCGGTCGGGGAGAGCGCGCCGCCGCTGACCGGGACCCCGTTTGCCGAAGCGGTGCGCAGCCGCTTCTTCATTGCGGTCACCGTGGGATACATCTTCGCTCTCGGATCGCAGGTCGGCGGGATCCAACAGCTGGTGAAGCTCGTCGAAGACCGAACCACGCCCGAGACGGCGCAATTCGCCATCACGGTGCTGGCGGCGATGTCGGTGATCGCCCGACTGATCGGCGGGCGCGTCGTGCAGATCGTGCCGATGATGGGGTTCACCGTGACGCTCGCGGTCATGCAGTGCGTGGCGCTCGCGCTGTTAGCGATCGCCGACTCACGCTGGATGATCTTCGTTGCCATCATCATCTTCGGCGCCACGGTCGGCAACATCTTGATGCTCCAGCCGCTGCTGATCGCTGAGCGCTTTGGCGTGCGCGACTACCCCCGGCTGTTCAGCCGCTCGCAGTTCGTCGCGGTCGTCGGAACCGCCGGCGGTCCGTTGTTGATCGGCTGGCTGTTCGACCTTGCCGGGTCGTATCGCATCCCGTATCTCGCTGCGGCTGGGTGCGCCCTGCTCGGTGCACTCATCCTCGCCCAGGCCGGGCCCGCTACCGTGCCCGACGATGAACACCAGGGCTGACGACGTCCACCCCAACGTGCAACGGGTGATCGACGCTGGGCGTGCGCTCGGTGTCGATGTCGAGACGCAACGATTCCCCGATGGCACCAAGACGGCGAGCGATGCTGCTGCAGCCATCGGCGTCGACGTTGGCCAGATCGTGAAGAGTCTGATCTTTGCCGTCGACGACGAGGTGGTGTTGGCCTACGTGAGCGGAGCCAACCAGCTCGACGAGGCGAAGCTCGCGGCAGCTGCGGGCGGCACCGAATGCGGGCGCGTCGACGCTGATCGCGTGCGTGCGGCGACCGGCTTTCCGATCGGGGGAGTGCCGCCGTTTGGCCATACGAGCCGCTTACGCGTGTTCATCGACCCGGACCTCCTGGAGCACGACGAGGTGTGGGCGGCGGCGGGAACGTGGCACGACGTGTTCGCCCTTGCGCCCGCGGTGCTGGAGACCGCGTCAGGTGGTGCCGTTGTCGACCTGGCCCGCCGCTGACGCTTCGGGATTGATCCTGAACGCATCTGCGTCGATGGCGATGAACGTGCCGCGGGCTCGGGCGTACACAACCGGATCCGGGTCGGTGCTGGTGAGTTCGCCCGTGACGTAGAGCTTGCGGCGCTCCCGCCCGGCGAGCCGCACGCGGCACTCCAGCGGTTCATGAATGGGGACCCCGGCTTCGTAGCGAATGGTCAGCTCTCCGGTGAACGCCGGTTGTTGCTCGACGGTGAGCACGAAGCCCATCACATCGTCGAACAGCGCTGCCGTGACCCCGCCATGACTTCGACCCGGGGCACCCTCGTGCGCGGAGTCGAGGGTGATGTAGGCCACCACCTCATCTCGGTCGCGGACGATGCGTGCATCAACCCCGAGCGGTGACGAACGTCCCGAGATCGGACGCTCGTCGAAGCTGAACATCTCTTCGCCATCGCCAGGTGCCGGGCCCCAGTCGCCGGTGGGCCGCTCGATCACTCGCTGACGGCGCTTGCCCTCGGCCAACGTGTCGACCCAACGTTGGAGCTCGGCGGTGAGTGCTTCGATGGTTGCCGTGTCGGCGTGATGACCGATCAGGGCGTGGCCGACATCGCGCACGGCCCGCCCGGCGTCGGCGCGCGCATCGGCATGCTCCTCGGGAAACGGCGACGCGCCACGACGCGTGGGTTGATGCTCGCCCGCTGACACGCGAGTCAGTCCGACGCCGACTGGTCGGAGGTCGCCCGATCGAGGGCGTCGGCCAGCGTGTTCCAACTGAGCACGGCGCACTTGATGCGCACAGGGAACTTCACGACACCCTGGAGGGCCTCGAGATCGCCGAGTGGGATGTCGTCGTCACCAGGTTGCAGCTCGATGCCCTCGATCGACATCAATGACTTGAACCGCCGAATCAGCGCTCGAGCTTCGCCGACCGTCTTGCCGATCACGGCTTGGCTCATCATCGACGCCGACGACTGGCTAATCGAGCACCCCTGGCCACCGATCTTGACGTCGGTGACCGTCGCCGCGTCGCCCTTCTCCGCTGCGTCGATCATGAGGTAGAGCGTGATCTCGTCGCCGCACAGCGGGTTGTGGCCGTTGGTCTCGATGGCCGGGGGCGAGTCGAGCTCACCGCGATTGCGTGGCGTGCGGTAGTGATCGAGGATGATCTCGCGATAGAGGTCTTCGAGTCCGGGCATATGTGTCTCGCTGTGGCTGACGGTGGTCAGAAACCGAAGATATCGGTGGCGCCCGCCAAGCCCTCTACCAGCGCGTCGACGTCGGACTCGTCGTTGTAGAGGTACAGGCTGGCGCGCGTGGTGGCGGCGACGCCCAGGGTCTTCATCAGCGGCTTGGCGCAATGATGGCCGGCGCGGACGTACACGTTGTGTTCGTCGAGGACTTGGCTGACGTCGTGGGGGTGCAGATCGCGGAAGGTGAAGCTGAGCACGCCGCCGCGGATCTCCACGTTGTCGGGCCCGAAGATCGTGATCTCGTCGCCGAAACGGTCGTTGAGTACATCGAGGGCGTAGCGGGTGAGCTCCATCTCATGACGGCGGATGTCGGCGAGGCCGATATTGCGCAAGAAGTCGATCGCTGCATGGAGTCCGATCGCTTCGGCGATCGGGGGTGTGCCCGCCTCGAACTTGGCGGGCACCGGGGCGGTGGTGAACCCGTCGAGCGTGACGGTCTCGATCATGTTGCCGCCGCCGAGGAACATCTCCGCCCGGACGCCCGCCGCGCGCAGCTCCTTCACCATCATCTGATAGTCGGCGAGGCGGTCCTTATCCATCACCGTCAC
>JBCBSO010000094.1:0-9769 GCA_039819205.1 Actinomycetota bacterium | reverse complement strand
GGCCGAGATGCTGCTGGCGGTGTACCGGCAAGGGGTGGCCGCCGTTGCCGAACGAGTCGATCAGCGTCTCGCGGATGCATCGCCGAACCCTCGCAACCGACTCGAAGCGGCGCTCGTCGGCCACGTCGAAGCCGTGCTCGACCCGTCTCCGTACGCGCGGGTGATCGTCAGTGTGCTCCCAAACAACGTGCCAGAACTGGCGAGTGAGCTGACCGCCGAACGGGAACGCTACGAGTCGCGCTGGCGCCAGTTGATCAGCGATCTCGACCCTCCCGGCGACCCTGCACTGCTGCGCCTGTTTCTGCTCGGGGCAGCCAACGCCACGCAACTCTGGTACCGACCCGGCGGAGCGACTCCCGAGGAGATCGGCCGCAGCCTGGCGCAACTGGTGCCTCGCTGAAACAGACAGGCGAAATCGGCGTGCGGTGGCGTCGATGCCGTCGGCCGTGCGTTCAACCCGGCGCTGTGGTGAGATCTAGCGTTGGCGGCGGCCGGTCACGTTCGGGGCGGCCTGGGAGGACACGTAATGGTGATCGGGCTACATCACGTTGGACGTAGCGTCGTCGACCTCGACGCCGCCGCCGCTGACCTGGCCGCAATGACATCGTGGCCGATCGAGAAGTTTGGACGGGGCGAGGATCCACTCGTCGCCGGTCGAGAGGTATCTGCGTCGGCCCGGGCGAGCGGGCCCAACGGTTGGATCGAGCTGGTACAGGTCGGTGGCGAGCCGAGCCCACGCCGCGGGGTCAACGAGCCAGGTGTGACGCACGCGGCGATTCAAGTCGGCGAGATCAACGACGTTGTTGCTCGTCTCGACGCGTCTGGGATCGATCGCCACCCGGGACCGGTCGAACTGGGCACCGGCTTCCACTATCTCTATGTACGCGACGTCGAGCAGCTCGTCACCGAGGTCGAAGGTGCGCCCCATGCACCTGCGGACCTCGAACCGTGGCTGGGCCATGGGGCCATCGCCACTCCCGACATCGACCGGCTGCGCACTGCCTACGAGGGCTTCCTCGGCGCCAATGCAACGAACACCGTCCGGGTACGCAATCACCCCGTGTTCGACCGCGGGGCGGCACTCGACGACGTCGACGTCACCGCCACGTGGGTGCCGACGCCAAACGCGCCGGTCGAGATGTGGCAGTACCACTCGCCAGCGACCGGCACGAACCCCGGCGTGGCGTTTGAGCATCCCGGCGCTGGACACCTTGCGTTCGAGACCGACGACATCGATGCCGATCTCCACCGGGCCGACGTGGCCGGCTTTGAACCTCGCGACGAGGTCGCCGACTTCGACGGCGTGCAGGTCGCTCGGGTGGTCGATCCCGATGGCAACTGGGTCGAGCTGCTCCGGTTCACCGACACCGCCGACCCGCGTTCGCTGCGATCGAGACCGGACCTGGACCGCGTTGCCCGAGTGAACGCGCTGCTCCACGGCGACGAGTGATGAGTGAGCACGTGGTCGATCGCATCGTCGTCAACGACGGAGTGTCGATCGCCGTTCGATCGTTCGGTCCTCCCGATGGCGTGCCCGTGGTGATGTTGCACGGCTTTCCGGAGAACGGTGCCACATGGCGACCGCTTGCCGCCCACCTCAGCGACGTGCGAGTGGTGGCGCCCGACCTTCGTGGTCACGGTCTCAGCGACGCACCACGTCGGGTGACGGCCTACCGAGTCGACCGGCTTGTCGACGATGTCTGTGGACTCATCGACGTCGTCGGCGGGCCGGTCGACGTCGTCGGCCACGATTGGGGCGGCGCCCTGGTGTGGTCGCTTCTCGATCGGTACCCCGAACTCGTACGCACCGCAGCCGTGATCGCAGCGCCACATCCCAGCGAGCTGCGGACATCAATTCAACGCGACGCCGACCAACGCCGCCGCTCGCAGTACATGCTGTACGCCCAGCTGCCGATTCTTCCCGAGTGGTACCTCGGCCGCTCGGATGCCCGCATGATGCGCCAGTGGTTCCGTGCCACGCACACCTCCGACGAGATCGCCGCCTACGACGCGTGTTGGTCCCGACACGGCGTCCGCCGCGGCATGGTCAACTTCTACCGAGCGTTGTTGCGCTGCCGCGACCTGAATGAGTCGGACCATCGACGCGAACGGTCCGACGGGCCAGAAGTGATACTGCTGACCGGCTCAGCCGACCCACTGTTTGGGCCAGCGGTACTCGCCGCGAGTCTGCGCCGCGTCCCGGGTGCGCGTCACGTCGTGCTCGACGGTGTTGGCCACTCGCCACACCGGCAAGCGATCGAGGCAACCGCCGCGCACCTGCGAGCACACTGGAACAGCGACCGCTAGCGCGGACCTTCGACCGCCAGGTCGCCTGTGCGGGGACTGTTGGCGATGTCGAACTTCATGGCCGCTTCACGGCCGATATGCCACGCTTGTGTTGTGCCGGCCGAGCCCGCGATGACACACCGGGTTCGCAGCGAGGCGATCTCCAGCGACTTCGGATTGATCCGTCGATATGCGCCGGGCGAGTTCATCTTCAGGAAGGGTGATGCTGCCGGTGAGGCGATGATCCTGATGTCCGGGCACGCCTCGGTGATCGATGATGGTGAGCATCTGGAGGTAATCGGCCCGGGCGACGTCGTACCAGCGAGCGGCGCAACGGGCGAGGGACGTCGCGTCGTCACACTGGTGGCGTTGGATGATGTCGAGGTACTCGCCACGGATGTCACACAACTGCATCAACTCCTCCGGCGGTCGCCGGAGAGCTTCTGGACGATCTTCATGACGATCGTCTCGCGGGTCCGCCAGGTGGCGGCGCGCGAGATCGCCGAGCGGCACGAGCACCTTGCGCTGCGTTCCTTACAGGAAACGCTGCTGCCCGACTTGGACCACTACGACACTGGCGGCGGTCTGTCGGTCGAAGCGGTGTGGGAGCCATGCACGTTCGCCTCCGGTGACTTCTATGACGTGATCCGCATCGACGGCGAGCGGCAGCTGTTCGTCGTTGCCGACGTGGCCGGCCACGGAGCGCAGTCGGCGCTCGCGATGGGGATCGCCCGCGCTGAGCTTCACCACCTCGCCCGTTCCTTCCGACGCACCGACGAACTGTTGCTCGGGCTCGACGGGTACTTACGCGACAACGGGCCGCCCCGCCAGCTCAGCCTCGTGGTGTGCGTGTACGACGAGCGGACGGGAGATCTGGAGTACAGCATCGCCGGTCACCCGCGACCGATGTTGTGGCGCGACGGCCAGGTACGTGAACTCAAGGGCCCCGGCGGTGTGCTGCTGGCGATGCCATGGGCAGTCGACGCCGGCTACACGCGCAACCATGTCGCGCTCCAGCCCGGCGATCACCTCTTGATGTACACCGACGGTCTCATCGAGGTGCCCACCGAGCCCGGCGGGGAGCTGCTGGGGCGCGGCGGGCTGACGCAGCTGTTTGCGGCGACGATGAACGAAGAATCGGCCGATCGCGCTCAGCGTCTGGTCGATCGCGTGAACGCCGCAGACAACAGCGACGCAGCGGACGACGATCGCACGGCGATGCTGATCAGCATCGCTGCCGGCGATCGTCCCTAGCTACTTCTGCGGACTGACCTGCCGTGCCGATGACATGCAGGCAGTCGATCGTCGTGGCGGCGAAGTGCGCCGGTGCAAGCGATCCGTTCCCGGTGGCAGCGGCGCCGATGTAGCCGAATGCCGACACGAACACAGTGATCGGTGAGTAGCTCCGGATCGCCCACGAGTTGCCCGGCCTCGACGGCTGCAGCGATACGCCGAGCCAGCCGAGCCCGGACATCGTGCCCGAGTTCGGAGATCCGGTCGAGCCGCTCATCGGGACTGTCCTTGTCGTACCCGAACGGAAGTGCGGCGAACAGGAAGATCGCCGCGTTTGGATCATCGCTCACGATTTCGAAGAAACGCGTGAGAATCACCCGCACGATCTCGATCGGTGTCTGCGACTCGTCGATGCTCGCCCCGGATCTGTTCGATCTGGTCCATCCACACGCTGGCAGCGGCGCAGACGAACAGTTCGTACTTATTCGTGTGGGCCTTGTAGAGGGCCGACGCGGGTCTTGTTGCCGCTTCCGACGATGACGCCGGCAGGAGCCGGGTCGTCACGTTCAAGCGGGACTTTCTCCCGTTGCGTTGGTGCCCCGACGGGTGGCGAGCTAGGTCGCTGCCCGACCGAGCTTCCAATATCCGCGCGCCGTCACCGTGTCACGCGCGCGCCCGCGCCCGTCGAAGAGGTGCTTGCGGATCCGCTGAACTGCCGCGGCCTCACCCGCAACCCATACCGCGTCGGGAAGATCGGCGATGGCGCCGACCGCAGCGATCATCGAGTCGCCTGGCGCGGCGTTGGCGACGGCATGGTGCCAGTTCACCGAGGCGTTCGGGTGTGCCGGGAGGTCAATCCGGGCGTCGGCACCGCGCACCTCGGCGTGCACATCGACGACGTGGTCGGCGGGGATCGCTTCGAGTAGCTGGCCGATTGCTGGCACGGCCGACTCGTCGCCGACGAGCAAGTGCGACCTGGCGTCGGCGGGAAGCGGCTCGCTGCGGCCAGGACCGGAGATCGCCACCTCGTCGCCGACCACGGTGCGTCGAGCCCACTCGGTAGCAGCACCGTGGTCGTGGAGCACCACGTCGAGGGTCAGCGCTGACCGATCGGGATCGAAATAGCGCGGCGTGAACGTACGGATCGGGGCCCGCCGACCGTCGGGCAGCTCGAACTGATTGCCCGTCCACACGGGCATCACGAGCTCGTCACCACCGTCGGGTGGCAACAGCAGGCGCACACTCGACGCCGGCGATTCGATGGCGAACCCGTCGAGCGCATCGCCGGCGACAACCACCCGAAGCATGTGCGCGCTGAGGTGCTCGGTCGAAGCAACCCGGGCACGACGGAACGGTGGAGGCTCGCGTCGGGTACGGATCGGGCGGTCGTCGTTCGCAGACACGGGACCACTGTGCCACTCGTTCCCGTGTACATCAGGCTGGTGCCGCATCTCGGCAGACGTCGAGGCGCGTGTGTCTTGACCTTCGGTGGGGAGTTGGACTTCACAATCGATGCCGGCGGCGCCTTGGTGGCGTAGCGCCCGCAGCGATCGACCGTTGCGGTGAGCACGCCGCCGCCAGTCGTACTGCAGCCGTCGATCGAGCGGTCAACGTTGTTCGCGAGTTGACGGCGGCGATAACGAGACCGTGAAGAACCGGCTGAAGTCGTTCTCGACGTACTCCCCGAACGGACCGGTCTCGACGAACCCCGCCGATTGGTACAGCCGCATTGCGGGGATAAACGCCTCGGTGGTGCCCGTCTCGAGACTCAACCGACGGTATCCGCGCTCCGTCGCGACTTCAGCGATGTGTTCCAGCAGTTGCCGCCCGATGCCCCTCCCGGCGAACCGAGGGGCCGTGCGCATGGACTTCACTTCGCCGTGAGTCGGCGACAACTCGCGTAGGGCGCCACACCCGGCGAGCACTGTTCCGTCCCACGCCGACCACACGCTGACGTCGTCGCGTCGAACTCGACGTTGAGCTCGTCGGTTGCCGCCGCACCTGACCGCCCGAATGGTCGATGCTCTCAGGTGGTCAACGACGGCAGTAGTGAGGCCGTTTCTCGGACGCTCGGGGGCGCATCAACGCGGGTGGCAACGCTGAGAATCGCCGGGGCCGCGTCGTTGAGGCGGACCGCCACCGTGTCGCCGAGGTCAACGTCGATTGTCGCCGTGTCGACCGTGATGCCGACCCCGCCGGATGTGCCGACAATGGTCCGCACCGAACGGAAGCCACCGACATGCTGGCGGATCGTGGGAGTGAATCCTGCCGTCGCACACCGTTCTCCGATCGCGTCGTAGAACCCGGGGTTCTGCGTCCGCGGCGACAGCACGAAGTCCTCTTCGGCGAGATCGGCCAGCGCGATCTCGCTGTTGTCGGCCAGCGGATGATCGCGACGGAGAATCGCGACGAAGGGGCGTTCGGCGATCGCCGTCGCTGACAGGTCGGCGTGCGGTTCGGCGAACCAGATGAGGCCGAGGTCGATCTCGCCGTCGAGCAACGCCGTGTGGGCGAGCGGTCCGTACAGCTCGATCGGATTGAGGCGAAGGCTCGATTGGGCCTCGTGCACCCGCCGAGTCAGGTCTTCGAGCGCGAACACCGCAGCAAAGGAGTAGCCGACTCGTAGTTCGCCGGTGACCCCGGCGATGAGCGCAGTGACGTCGCGCACCGCGTCGTCGCGGGCGCGCACGATTTCGGTGGCCCGCTCGACGAGCAATCGACCTGCTGGTGTGAGCGCAACGCGGCGGTTCGAGCGATCGAACACCGCACCACCCAACTCGCGTTCGATCGATGACACGGCGCTACTGACCGACGATTGCGCGAGATGCAGCCGTTCCGAGGCGCGCGCGAAATGGAGCTCTTCCGCGACGACGAGGAACACCTCCAACTGGCGGATCTCCACCCGTCGAGTCTCACATGTGCTCGATCGGCGCAGCCGATCGAACGTGCGTCATCTGCTCCTGGTTCGATCAGCTGACAACGAAGACGATGAAGCCATGAACCACATCACGATTACTCCTCCGTCACCAACAGCGCTCGGGCGACCGCATCCGAGTGTCGATTCTGCGCCCTCCACTACGCCGCTTGCTCCGCCGAATCGCTACCGCCTGATGGTCCTTGTGTGGCTGGCGGTCTGGCCGCTCATCACCGTGATCGGCGTCGTCACCACGCCACTCATGCAGTCGATGCCGATCATCGTGAGAACGATGGCCACGACGACGGTGATGGTCCCGATCATGGTCGGCGTGCTCATCCCGACGATCAACCGCCGGTTCGGAACCTGGCTTCGCCGGTAGGTGGCCGGCTCTCAGGGGGTGTCAGCGAGCTGACTGATCACGATCGTGATCAATCGCTCGATGTGCTCGAGGTCGCTCGCCGTGGGCGGTTGGTCCTCGATGATCGAACGGGTGAACAACACCGCCGGGCCAAGGTCCACCAGGAGACGGACCACGTCGTCGTCGCTGGAGGTTCCGATTCGCTCAGCGATGTCGGCAGCGATTCGATCTTGGTCCGGCCGGCGGAGTTGGTCCCGGAGGGCGTCTGCCAATTGCGGTTCGGTGCGCATTGCAACCACGAGCCCAGGCACGAAGTCAGGGTGCTGGTTGAGTAGTGCTGCAATCGGTTCAAGAAATGCCCGCAGCGCGGTTGGCGCGTCGGTTGTGCCGGCGCCATCATCGGCACCCCACCGGAGTGCGGCTGCGGCCAGCTCTCCTTTGGTCCGCCAACGGCGATAGATCGTCGACAGGCTGACGCCGGCTCGACGGGCGACGTCGTCGACGCGCAGCTGGTCGTAGCCCCGTTCGGTGAGCTGCTCGAAGACCTCCCGCAGGATGGTCTCATCCACGGTCGGATCGCGGGGCCGGCCGGGGCCTGGTGGCCGCTCAGCCATGTGCTCGTGTGGCCGCGGCCGAGTGCATCAGTAGCCGACATTACCCGAATCATCGTGACGAGCTATCGTCGCCAAGATATGGATAGGGATCACTACCGTAAAGGTCCGCAGTGAGCCGTGTCGCTGGGCGGAGTCCGCACTCGTCCGCACACCGCGGTCTCGCTCGTGTGATTGCACGCGCACCGGGCCTCGTCCTCGTGGTGGTGCTCGTCGCGACCGCCGTTGTTGCGTCGGGAGCTGTCCTGACCGAGCAGGACGATGACGGCCTTGAGAGCTTTGTCGACGCAGACAGTCCAACCGGTCGAGCGCTCGCCGAACTCGGACGCAGCTTTCCGGAAGTCGGTCGGGCGGTGTCGATCCAACTCGTGGCACGCGGCGACGTGATGTCGGCCGACGCCGTCAACGCGGTGGTCGTTGCCACCGATCAAGTGCTGGCGATGGCCGAGGTTGCGTCGACGCTCGACCCGAATAGGCCTGTGGTGACCTACGCCTCACTCGTCACCGAGTTGGCGGGCGTGGCTCCTGGAGCGGTTGCCGACGCCGACGTCGAACGGGTGATCGCGATGCCGAGTGGTGAGAACACGCGACGACAGAGCCTGGATGAGCTGCTCGTCGTCGGCCCAGACGGCGAACTGGTTGCGGGACTCGGAATCATTACCCAACAGCGGGGCCTCGCGACCTCCGAGCAGTTGCTCGACGCAGGCCGATCGATCGAAGCGACGTACGCCGGTGCGGGCGCCGATGGGCAGATCACCGTCTCGACCGTGTCGAACGCACAGTTCGAGGCGGCCCTGCAAGACGGCCTTGCCGACACGCAACTGCTGTTCCCGCTCGCGCTGCTCGCCGTGGCGGTGCTGCTCGCCGTGTTCTATCGAACTGTCGCAGACACATTGATCACCCTCGCCGGGGTGCTGCTCGCCGTGCTTTGGTTCGTCGGCGCGCAAGGGCTCCTTGGACCGCGCGGCCTTGGCATCGTCGGACCCGCCGGGGTGATCGGCGCGGTGATCCCCGTGATGATGATCGGTCTCAGCGTCGATTACGCCTTGCAGTTCATCGGGCGGCGACGCGAACACGTCGGCGGCGCACCGGCCGACGCAACCGAGGAAGCGGTTCGGTTCACCGGGGCGGCGATCGCCCTCGGCGCGTGCACCACTGCGATCGCCTTCTCCACCAACACGCTCGGGCCACTGCCACCGATCCGTGACTTCGGACTGCTAGCAGCCGTGGGCATCGTCGCGGCAATGATCGTGATGCTGACGTTCGTTCCCGCAGCCCGGACCCTGCTCGACCGCCGACGAAGCCGTCGCAATGTGCTGCTTCGCCAACCACCGATACGCAACGGCTTGCCCTTCGCCACCACAGCACTGCGTCGGGTTGCGGGTGCCTCCGCGCAGCGCGCGAGCGCCGTACTCGTCGTCGCCACGGCAGCGGCGACCGGCGCACTCGTGTTCGGTCTGGGTGTCTCCACCGACTTCGCCAACAGCGACTTTCTCCCCGACGGACACCCAACCAAAGCGAACCTCGTGCTGCTCACCGATCAGCTCGGAGGCACACCCTCGACCGCCACCATCCTGGTGACGGGTGATCTCTCGACGGACGCGGCGTTGGACAATCTCGCCCGCCTCGATCGGTTCCTCACCTCGGACCCGGCGCCTCGTGGGGTCGCGAGCCAACCCGCGTACAACGAGCAACTCGACCTGCCCGTGACCGCCCTTGCCGCCTCCGGCGGTGATGACGTCGCCGTGATCAATGTGGACGTTCGCATCGACACGCAGGACACGGCCAACGCGCTCATCGATCAGATCGAATCGATATGGACCGCGCCGGGGAGCGAGATCACCGTCGTCGGCGACGACCTGCTGACCACGATCATCAGCAACGAGATCACGTCGAGTCAGCGCGTCGCAACGCTGATCACCATTGCCACCGCCCTGGTACTCCTCGTCGGGTACTTCGGCATCTCCCACCGCCGGCCGGGGATCGGCGTCGCCGCAGTGGCGCCGATTCTCGCCGTCCTTGCGTTCGTCCTCGCGTTCATGAGAGCCACGGGCACGGTGTACAACCCGTTGACGGCGCTGCTGACCTCGCTCACCATCGGCCTCGGCGTCGACTACACGATCCACTTCACCCACCGCTACCTCGACGAAGCCGACACAGCCGGCGACCCCCACGCGGCGATCGCGAACACGGCGGAGAGCACCGGAGCGTCGCTCGTCGCGTCGAGCCTCACGACGGTCGCCGGGTTCACCGTGCTCGCGCTTGCTCCCGTATCGGTGATCAGTGACCTCGGACTGCTCACCGCCGCCACGATCGCCGGCTCGATCCTCGTGACCGCCACGATTCTGCCGGCACTCCTCGTCA
>JBCBSO010000093.1:0-9857 GCA_039819205.1 Actinomycetota bacterium | reverse complement strand
CGAAGCGATCACCATGATCGCTTCGAAGGCCGGCGCCCCCGAGCATCCGAACTGGTATCACAACCTCGTCGCCAACCCCGACGTGTTCGTTCGTCGCCCTCCGTGAGCACTGCGGTCGCCGCATAGCGGTCGGTCCCGACCTCGACGACCACGTCGGGGTTGGCGACGAGGTTGTGATACCAGTTCGGATGCTCGGGGGCGCCGGCCTTCGAAGCGATCACCACGAGGTCATCGCCGTCGGTCGAGTACACGAGCGGTGAACACAGCTCGCGACCCGACTTCGCTCCGGTCATCGTGACGAGCACAACGGGCATGCCGTCGAGCGGGCCGGTGACCTTGCCATCGTTGGCGCGGAACTCGGCGATGACCTGTTTGTTGAACTCCAGCACGTCCATCGTGATGGTCCTTTCGTTGGGAATGGCTATGTGGTCGACCAGCGCCAGCGAGTGGCGCGTGGCCCGAAATCGTCGGGGCGCTCGATGACCCCGAACGCCAGGCGTGGGGTCACGACGTAGGCGTTGCCGCCGTCGATGAACTCGGCGAGTGCGTCGCGCGCCTGCGCCGGTGTCTCGTCTGAATCGACGATCTCCGACCCGTACTTGGCGAGGTAGGCGTCGAGCACCTCATCGCGGAATCGACCGTCGTCGGGGGTGGCGTGACCTTCGAGCGACACCACCTCCACGCTGTCGTCGGCGGTGACGACCACATTTGGGTTGGCGGCGAGCCGTCGAGCTTTGGCTGAGGTCGTGGCGCACGAGAACCACCACCGTTCGTGCGGCGACAACCACACTCCCCACACCGGCATCGAGTGCGGCCGGCCGTGCGCGTCGACGGTGGTCAACCAGTAGTTGCGGCTGCGGGCGAGACGTTCGTCGGCCCACTCCCATGGGAGCAGTTGCTCGTCATCTGATGGGACCCCATAGTCCGCCATCGACGACGGACGCTCGGCAACCGGCGGCATGGGGGAATCGTAGGGCGCTCGACCGCTCCGACTGATCAGCGCTTGTCGAGCAGCCGGTGTGTCGCGCCGTCACCGTCAGATGGTGACAGACGAGCGCACCGTCGCACTTGAGGGCGAACGTGCCGAGTGGAGAGCGGCTCGCGTGGGCTTCCTCCCGCGTCATGACCCGCACGGCGTCGGCGTTGTTCCCGCGACGTCGCAGCGACTCGACGACCTCCCCGCTCCAGTAGGCGTTGAATGGGCATTGATCGTCGTAGCGGGCGACGAATTGTTCGTCGTCCGCCGTGGCCACCGATCGCATCGACTCGGCGAAGTGCGGCCGGTCATTCTCGTCGACGTCGTCGTCACTTCGCCGGTCGACGGGGAGCGCCCAGAGGCGCCACTCGAGTATGCGGGTCACGCCTTCTTCGTGTTTGGGGTCGCCGAGTGCGCAGCAGAGATGGTGGTCGTCGACCGTCGATGCGTCGAGCGACACGAACCGAGCCGGTTCAGCGTGTTCGTTCGCTATCTTCTGAACGTATCTGTCGTGGCGCTGTCGTGCCCTGCGTGAAGAACACGCCGACCGATACGGCGATGATGCCGACAATGCCGGCGATCCCGGGCGCTTCGTCGAGGAATACCCAGGCGAGGAGCGCGATCTGTACGAGCATCGTGTTGTTGATGCCCGCCGACTCGACAGCGGCGAGGTGGCGGAGCGACGCGTTCCACAGCGTGAACGCCAGCGCCGTGTTGATCACCGCCAGCCACACGATGAGCACCGCCGCTCGGCCGGTCACATCGGGAACGCCGTCGAGGGCGATCCCGAGAACACACAACACGATGGCCCCGATGGTCATACTCACTGCGGTCACGACGAGAGGTGACAGCGCCTGCGTGCGGTTCACCCCGCGCCCGAAGAGTGTCGAACTGACGTTGGCGCCCAACGCAACCAGCGCCGCAAGCACGCCGATGGCGGTGGCACCGAGACCGCCGGCGAAGTAGGTGAGGGCACCAGCCACCACGAGCACGGCGCCGCCGACCTGGCGCCCGCTGGCCCGCTCGCCGAGTGTCCGGTAGCCGACGAACGCCACCACGAGCGGGGTGAGCGACAGCAGCAGGCTCGTGGTCGCGGCAGGTTGGTTGTCGATCGCCACGAACTGCGCGCCCTGCGTCAGCGCGTAGAAGATCAGACCGAGCACCGCCAACGACCGAGTCGTGCGACGGTCGAGCGAGCGCACCTCGGCACGGTGGCGCTGGCTGGTGCCGACGGCGATCAGGAGCACGATGGCGGCGAGGCCGTAGCGCAAGCCAGCGAAAGTGAGCGGGGGAAGCGCCTCGTCGTCGAGGCCCCACCGAATGAGAATCCATGAAGAACTCCACAAAACGGTGACGGCGAGCGCGAGGACGACGGCGATGAGGTGTTGACGACGGGTGGTGGGCACAGGAGCCTCCTTGAGACGCGGTGGACAGTGCCGACGTCTCCACTCGAGGCTTTTGTCCCATGAGGTGCGAGCCCGGATATGTGGGGCCTTCCGTGGCGCTCGGACCAGACCCCGCACAAGGCGGGCGGAACCCTAGCCACCCTTCGATCGGTGCCGCCCACGATAGCCAATGGACCAGCGCTCGGAACCAGGAGGTTCCAGCGAGCGTCGCGGCGAATCAGGCGACGTGGTGCAGCGACAGGCGCAGGGTGATCGGCCCGAGGTCGAGGAGATCTCCGGACTCGAGTGTGACAGCGTCGCCGGGCTGGAGCCGGTAGTCGAGTCCGGTGCTCGCCGACTTCACCGATGTGCCGTTGGCGCTGCCGAGGTCGGAGACGGCAACGTCCCACCCATCGAGCGTGACCGCCAGGTGGTGCCGCGAGATCACCGACGAATCGTCGGGGAGCAGCACTCCCTGGCGTCGGCCGTCGGCGACATCGGCGTGGGTCTCAGGCTCGCGGCCGAGCAACAGGTCGCCAGCGATCGGGATCGCCGTGCCGTCGTCGGTGAGGAAGAGCCCGACGGGTGGCCGTGGTCCGATCACCAGCACGGCGGTGGCGTTGACCCCCATCCGTCGCCCACACGACGAGCAGTACTGCGCGTCGGGGTGATTGTGGTGACCGACCGGACAGCGGATTCCGAGCACCTGAGCGCCGCCGACGGCCGGTGGCGGGAGCGTGTCGATCGGCAACGGTGTCGGCACTTCGGCGGGCTCTGGGCCGAGGTCGAGCACTTTCACTCGGGCGTCCTGGTCCGCCATTGGTGGGGGCAGGGGCGCGGCCTTCTGTGGCGCCGCAGCGACCACGAGCCGCCTCGCAGGCTGGGAAGCCAGGCTCCATGGAGTTGCCTCGTCGCCTGCAACGACGGACGGGGTCTGCGCTCCGAGCTCGACAGCCACCGACGCAACGCCGTCGCCTACGACGTGGCGGGCGACCGCTCCCGGAACGGGACGCACAAATGACTTGTCGGTTGCAGTGGTCACCGTCGCTGCAACGTCGCCAGCGAGCACGACGGCCGTCCCCGGTAGCGAGCGCGCTGGAGCGATCAGGGCGAGCGCGCCTGAGGTGGCCACCATCTGGCCGACCGCCGCAACCTCGCCGAGGTCGTCGACGAGCGCATCGACGTCGACAGCGGGGTCCAACGGCCGCTCGCTGAGCAGCACCCGTCCGGCCGGCGACGTGCAGACGATGCCCGACGCTCCGTGCCGACCATCCACGAAGTACTGGACATGCTGGTCGTTCACGTGGTTGCTCCGATCGTGGTGGCGACTCGGTCGAGTTCGATGGCGAGGTCGTTGGCTGTTGGGAAGCGTTCGGTCCGATCGGCGAGGCACTGGCCGATCACGTCGGTCACCGCCGAGTCGAGCCGATCGTCGACGCGCGGCGTGGTGCGGGCGAGGTGACGCAGGGCGTCGAGCACACTGCGGTCCGGAATCTCACCGAACAACGGACGATCGCTGAGCGCCGCGTGGAGCGTTGCGCCGAGCGACCACACGTCGGATCCTCGACCAGCGTTGCCCTCAGCCACTACTTCGGGGGCCATGTAGCCGAGCGACCCGATCGGTCCCGTGCCGATCGTGGCCGACACACCCGGACCCATCTCGGCCAAACCGAGGTCGCCCAGGCGACCCCGCCGGCGTCCGTCGGGGCGGTCGATCAAGACATTGCTCGGCCGGATGTCGCGATGAGCGACGCCCATCTCGTGCAGCGCATGAGCGCCGCGCGCTGCGTCCGCCACCAGTTCGACGGTGGCGCGCACGGCGTCGTCGTCGGCGAGCGCGGCCGCCTCGTTGAGCGACGCTTCGTAGCGGCGCGTCGCCATGAACACCTCACCGTCGACCGAGCCGGCGTCGAGCAGCTTGGCGAGGTAGGGCGAATCGAGCCGGTTCAGGAGTCGCATCTCGTTGGCAAAGCGCTTGAACTCATCGTCGGTTGCCCGGCGACCGAGCACCTTGAGCACCACTTCTGGGTCGCTGATGCCGAGCCGTTCGGGCGGGCGGGCGCGGTAGTACGTGCCGTGGTTGCCCTCGTGAGACACGCCGATGACGTCGTAGTCGGCAATTCTCATTCGCCCCCCAATCCGTGGTGCCGGGCGTCGCCGACCCCGTCGTCGCCGCCGATCTGTGCTCGGTAGTGCGGTCCGACGTCGAGTCGGGCACGAGTCAGCGGCTCGTCGGTGTCCAGTGGCTGCAACCTGAGCAACGTCACACGGTGGCGTTGAGCCCACCCGAGGGCGCTGACGAACGCAACCGAACCGACCACAGCGAAGATCACAAGTCCGAGGTCGCTGCGCAGCTCGCTGACGAAGATGATCGTCGTGACGATCTCGAGCGCCGCCAGGACCAACACGGCGCCGACCAACTGGCGGTCGGTGACCTTCGACGTCGCCCACGCGCCGAGCGGTGCTCCCCATGCGACCACCGGCACCGCGGCGATCCACAGTCCGAACAGATCGAATCGGCTCGCCTCGAGTGGCGTCGCTGTCGCTTCGCCGCCGACCGCCACAACCGAACCGTTGGCGAGCGTGATGTCGAGCTGGCCGTCGACGATACCGAGCACGAGGAACCCGACGATCGACACCGAGGTCATCACGACCACGCTCGTGGGTACGCCGATGCGTGGCGATACTCCCGCGAGCACCACGAGCGCGAGATACAGCGACACGTCGGAGCCCGATCCCACCTGCGATGAGATCACTCCGCCGATCACCGCGGTGCCCGCCAGACAGGCGATGAACCGAGGGGTGTAGCCGGGCACGGCCACGTGTACTTCGAGCACGTGCACCTTGTACGCGAGGTAGATCACGTAGGCCATCGATGCGATGAGGATCGTGAACCCGACCTTCACGTAGGCGCCGGGTAGTACCGACGGTGCGAACAGTTCGTTGCGTTCAGTGAGCGCGAGGTAGCCGATGATGAATCCGGCAATCGCTGCTGGAACGGCGATGGCGAGCGCCCGCATCTCGAGCCGTCGGCGGCGGAGCAACAACGCAAGAGTCGCGGCGCCCATCCCGACCGTTTGGATGCACAGGGAGAACGTGCGAGCGACTTCGCTGGGAACATCGAGTCCCTTGGTGAACACCGGGAACGCCACCGCACCGCCACCCTGCGGTGTGGCGCCGGCGACGAAGCTGCCGGCGATCATCGTGACTGCTGCGGCCCAGTTGTCGAACACGCGGTCCCACTGGTCGCGCGCGGTGACGTAGGTCAGCCAGGTCACCGTGACCGCCAGGGACACCGCCAGCGCCGATCGACCGCGTCTCCGCTGCCGGCGGCGACGCTGCTGCGTCGCCCCTGCGAGGACGTCATCGACGTCGAATGGCCGCTCGGTCACGTCACCACCGGTCGTTGAATCGTCCACCCCGGAAACGCCATCGGATGAACATGACCTGCATCGGCCCGTTGACGACCGCCCACACGAGCACCCAGGTGGTGATGAACATGATCAAGAACGCCGGGAGTGGGAACTGCGCGCTGCCGTCGATGAGGGCTCGTTGGTCCCATGGCAGTCCCGCGTTGAGTACGAGGTAGGCGACGATGCCTTCTGGAATGCCGACGACGAGTCCGAAAATCGTCGGCCAATCCTTCTCCCAGCGGAACTGTTGAAGTCCGTGATAGAGCAGTTCCCAGGCGACGCCCACGATCGCCACGACGAGCAGTGCGGTGTAGAGCGCGGCGTACATGTCGGACGTGGTGGCGCCAGCGGGCCGCGGCAGGAACGAACCGATGAGCAGCGTCCAGACGCCGCCGACGATGAGCACGACCGCGAGGCGTGTCTGGATCCGGCCGGACAGAGTCGGCGTCATGAGTGAACTCCAAACAGAGACAGCAGAGAGTGGAGGGGCGTCGACCGGTGCATCAGATCGGCCGGTTCCGTGCCCATCGCCACCACTGGCTGAGTGAGCGCAGCGGTCCGATTCGTTTGCCGAAGCCGTGGGCGGCGAGCGAGTCGGCAATCCGCAGGGCGGCGTACTGGAGGCCGAGGAACGAGTCGACGCCGGCGTAGTAGCCGCCGAGCGTGATCGATCCCGACGCGTACAGGCGGCCGTTGCCACTGTCGGTGCCGCGCACGATGAAGTCACGTTCGACGTCGAGGCGGCCCTTGGGGTTCTTGCGCGCGCCGGCGTGGTCGAGGAGGTCGGCGAGCACGCGGTGTTCTTCGATGTCGGCTTCGAGGCCGGTCGCGTCGACGATGAAGTCGGCGTCGAAGGTGAGCGTGCCCCCGTCCGGCGGACGCACCATCGTGCGGATCTCGGCCTGCCCGGCTACCGGCTCGACGTCGCTCACCGTGCCGCGTAGCTGGCGGTAGAACCCATCGCGGGCGCCGCGTTCGAGCTGTTCTTGCCAATCTCGCCGAGGTGCGGTGTTGGTGCCGCCCATCTCGTCGAGCAGCGCTGCGCGGTCGGACCCTTCGAGCTGGTCGAGCCGATCGCGCAGCTGTCCACCCCATGCCGCCTTCGGATAGTTGAAGGCCTGGTACGCCCAGCCCTTCTTCGCCGGACGACGGAAGAAGATGCTGTCGCCTTGCGGCCCGTCGGGATAGCTGCGAAACAGGTGGATGATGCGCGTCTGGGCACCGCTGTTGTCGCGGTCGTCGATGATCCGCTGGAGCACGCGTGACGCAACGATGCCCGAGCCGCGGATCACCACCGTGCACGGCCGTCGCAAGCACTCCTCGTACACGTGGTTGTGTGGCTCGTAGGCATTGACGACGCGCGCCCAGTCTTGGTGTTGTTCGCGGTATGCCTGCAGGTCGGGCAGCATCTTCACGCCCGGGTACCCGACCGCGATGTGCGCATGCTGGCATCGGTATGCGACGCGGCGCGCCGGCTGACCGGCCGACGACTCGCCCTGACCGGCCGGGGTGTGCAGCACGAAGTAGCCACCGCCCCTGCCGGCCCGACGGCGGGCGGTACGAACCACTCCAGGTCGGAGCATCGAACCCCAGTCGATGCGCGCCGCCTCCCGCCCGACGGACTCGTACACCTGGCCGGCACGCGGCGTGAAGTACTCGGCGAAGATCGGCTCGCTCATCGCTTGCCACGCCGGTTGCACGCGTTTGTCGGCGACGGCCTCGCGCAGTGCATAACCCGGCCATCCCCACACGTTGTCCATCACCGAGCCGGAGTCGGAACGCAGTCGTTCGCCGCGTGGGATCTGGCTGTTCGTGGCCAGGTACTCGTACGTTGCCGATGGCGTGTCGAGATCGCTGAGGACGGCAATCTGGTCGGTGCTCACGCCCGCGACGCGCAACGTGTCGACCATCGTGAACGAGCCCATTCCTCCGCCGACGGTGACGAATGGGACGTCGACGATCTCGACGCCGGCTGCCGCCACGTCGTCATCGTTCCATTCCGCGCGCATGAGGAGCGCGTCGACGGCGATTGGATCCGGGCTCATCACATCGCTCAGATCGGGAGTGTCAGCGTGAGGTCGGAGCCGAACTCGGTGCCGGGATCCTCGAAAATCACGTTGCCGTTGCAGTCATTCACCTGTGTCCGGTACACACCCGACGGCAGCACGGTTTCGAACCGTCCGCCAGGCGGGATCGGCTCGGTGTTGTGCGGGAGTCCTGGCGACACCGAGTCGGCTGGCGCCCAGCGCACCAAGCAGATGTCGGCGCCGGTGTCGTTCTGCAAGCCGATGGTCAGCGGTACACGGCCTCCGCCCACGTACACCCCGTGGGTGAACACGCCTTCACCCTCGACCGTCCAGATTGCCTCGTACAGGCCCGGCGCCAGACCGTTACCGTTCGACACGCAGCCGAAGAACTGACCGTCGATGCCGCCTTGATTGGTCCCTTCGAATCTCGACCCCTGATCGATCTCGCCGTTGATGTTCCATCCGAACACGAATGGTGCTCCCGGCTGGAACCCCCGGTACTCCCAGGTCAAGCACAGGTTCGTCGTGCCGTCGGCGACAACGAAGATCTCCGGATTGGGGAGCCCGTTGTCCTGCGTCTCGGACAGTCGTGGGTCGAGAGCGATCGCCCGTTGTGGCGGCGGGGCCGTTGTTGGCGGCGCGGTCGTCGGCGGTGCCGTAGTTGGCGGCGCGGTGGTCGGGGCTGCGGTGGTCTCGGGCGTCTCGTCCCCTGGCGGTGGAACCGGCGCCGCGAGGCCTTCGGCGATGATGTCAGCCGCCAGGTCGATCGGGCGGATGCCGTTGATGAACCCGCCGATCGGAATGCACGAGTCGTTCTCGTCGACGGTGTCGTCGCCGTTGGTGTCCTCCACCCGGCGACAATCGGTGATGTCGAGATCGTCGGTACCAGCGCGTGTGGGGATGCCGACGATGCGTCCTTCTGCGTCGGCGGCGAGTCCGCCGCTGTTGCCGCCGGCGATCGTCGTGTCGGTCTTGATCCAGCTGCGCACCCCGAGCCCGGGCTGCTCGACGAAGCCGGAGATCGAGCCCTCGGTGAACGTGATCGTCTCGCCGCCGATGCCAGGAAATCCGAGCACCTTGAGCTGATCACCGAGCGCCAGCGCCGACGAATCGCCGATCTCGATCGCTGGGAAGTTCGGTACGACGGGTTCGCTGTCGACGCGGCCCGTGATACGCACCACCGACAGGTCGAGCGTCGGGTCGTCGGCGACGACGGCGCCGGTGAACAGCACCTGCGGGGGCAAGTCGGGTGTGTCGACGGTGGCGATCAGGAGGTCTTCCCACGGGCACACCGACGTTTGCGCAGTGACGTGGCTGTTGGTGAGGATCACTCCCGACTCGTCGATGATCGTGCCGCTGCCCGTGCAGGCACCGTCGGGTGTTACTGCGATGATCTGCACGACCGATCGAGACAGCTCGTCGGGTGTCGCTCCGGGAACGGCTTCCACCGTGGTGGCTGGGGCGGTGGTCGCTGCTCCAGTGGTGGCGGTCGTCGCCTCACTGGTGGTGGCCTCGGTGGCGGGCGCCGTGGTGGCGGCCGACCCGGAATCCTCGTCGTCGTCTCCGCCGCCGAAGATCACCACGCCGAGTGCCACCACGAGCGCGATCACCAACGCGCCAGCACCGATCAGCAGCACCATCGGCTTGTTCTTCGGTTCCGTCGGTTCGCCGGCTGGTGTGCCGCCGAGCTCTTCGAAGGGTGTTGGTCGATCGCCCGAGGACGGAACGTCACTCGCCGCGGGCTCGCTCGTTCCGCCGGCGTCTGCGCCCGGTACCACGGCCGTCGGGTCGGCTGGTGGGCGGCCGCTGCCGAGGTTGGTCGTTGGTGGCGCCGGCTCGCCGCTGGGCGGCTGGTTGGCTAGCGGATCGTCATTCTCGGCCATCCGCGCGGACCGTACCGACCCCCTTCTAACGGGGTGCTAACACGCCGGTAACGGCCTCGCCCGAAAGAGTTATTCGCACTCTTGCGGGAGATCGAGGGTGACGGTCGACCCTTGCCCGACGATGGTGTCCGGTTCGGGTGTTTGCCCGGTCACCGTGTTGTCGCAATGGTCGG
>JBCBSO010000092.1:0-9888 GCA_039819205.1 Actinomycetota bacterium | reverse complement strand
CCCGCGCGAGTGACGTCTTCGCGGTCACGGTCGACAACAATAGCTTCTTGTCCGGCGCGCTCTTCGACAACGGCGGCCCGGTCGAGACCGTGGCACTCAGGAGGGTCGACGACAATCCCGCGCTCGATTCGGGCGACGATGCCCCCGACACGACCAACCCGCCAGAAACGACCGCGGCAGCCGGTGGCGACACCGACACGACAGACGCAGGCGACTCGACGGAGAGCAGCGACTCGGCGACGACCGAGGCGCCGACGACCTCGGCGATCCCGACGACCACGGTGGCGCCCCTTGCCGACCTGCCCGACTGCCCGACCGAGGCGCTTGACGCGGCTGATGGTCCCATCGAGATCGTGTTCTGGCACGGCATGACGAATGAGCTCGAGACCGCACTGGTCGCATTGACCGACGACTACAACGCCAGTCAAGACCAGGTGGTCGTGCAGCTGCAGAACCAGACCTCGTACGACAACGTGGCCGACAACTACATCTCGGTGTCGGGCAACAGCCGGCCGGTGTTGGTGCAGTTGGAGGAATCGCGACTGCGGTCGTTCGCCGACTCGGGAACCGTCGTCCCCGCTGGGGCGTGTCTCGAGTCGAGCGGTTTCGACACGTCGGCGTTCGTGCCGCGCACGCTGACGGCATATCAGTACGAGGGGATCCAGTGGTCGATGCCATTCAACGTGTCGAACCCGATCCTGTACTACAACCGGAGCATCTTCGAGGCCGCCGGTCTCGATCCCGACGATCCGCCGGTGAGCCTCGACGAAGTACGTGCCGCTTCGCAAGCGATCGTCGACTCGGGCGCCGCCTCGGTGGGGTTGGTCCTCGACTCGGGCCCCGGCTCGGGCGGCGGCTGGTTCCTCGAGCAATGGTTCGGTCGCGTCGACGAACCGTACGCCGACAACGGCAATGGACGGATCGCACCGGCGACCGAGGTGCTGTTCAACAGTGAGCTCGGCGTGGAACTCACCACCTTCTTGCAGGGCATGATCAACGACGGCCTGGCGATGACCGTCGGTGACAACCCGGGCGGGCAGGATTCGTTCCTCAAGCTCGCCGACCAGACGGCACCCGGGGCGATGACGATTGGCACGTCGGCAGCGCTGGGGACCGTCATTGCGACACTTGGTGGTGGGCTGATCCCCGGCCTGACCGCAGAAGACTTCGGCACCGGACCGATGCCGGGTCCGGGCGACGAGCCGCAAGTGCAGGTCGGGGGTGCATCGTTGTGGATCGCCGACGGCAAGAGCGACGAAGAAACGGCAGCTGCGTGGGACTACATCACGTTCCTGCTGCAGGCTGAGTCGCAGTCGCAGTGGGCGGCAGCCACGGGCTATGTCCCGGTGCGCACCGACGCGCTCGACCTCGATCCGTTGGCCACGACCTACGCCGAAGACCCGCGCTTCGAGGTTGCGTTCGACCAGCTCATCAGCGGCGGCGACGACGACCTGGCCAATGCACCGGTGCTCGGACCGCAGCGCGAGGTGCGCGGCGAGACGTCGCGGGCGATCGCTGCCATCTTCAACGGCGAGGATCCGCAGACCGCGCTCGACGCGGCCAAGCAGGCCGCAGATGCGCTGATCGCCAGCTACAACGAGCGGAACTAGTACCGACGGTCGCTACATCTGGTGTCAGGCACCAGATGTACGCGATCGGGCACGTGGCCGCTGCCGGTAGGGTCGCCGGCATGGCAACAACGTTCCCTCCGTTCGACGGTTCCGCTCCCAAGACACAGCAGTTCGCTGAGCCGCCAGAGTTGGGGATCGACTCGGCCAAGCGGTACACCGCCACGCTCGACACCTCGCTCGGCGAGATCGTGATCGCCCTCGACGCCGTGAAGGCGCCGAAGACGGTCAACAACTTCGTGTTCTTGGCGCTGCACCACTACTACGACGGCGTGATCTTCCACCGCATCATCAACGGCTTCATGTGCCAGGGCGGCGACCCGACCGGCACCGGTCGCGGCGGGCCGGGCTACCGCTTCGAAGACGAGCTACCCCAGCCTCGCGAGTACCAGATCGGCTCGGTGGCCATGGCCAATGCCGGCCCGCACACCAACGGCAGCCAGTTCTTCATCGTGTCGGGCCCGTCCGGCGTGTCGCTGCCCCCGCAGTACAGCCTGTTCGGTCAGGTCGTGAAGGGTCTCGAAGTGATCGACGAGATGCAACGCGTGCCTACCGGCGGCGGCGACAAGCCGAAGACCGACGTGGTGATCAACTCGGTCGCCGTCACCGTTGCCGACGACTGAGCGACCCCGCCAGCTGTCGCTGGCCCAGGCCCGGCGCATCGCCCTCGGCGCCCAAGGCTTCACCGACGCGCGCCCGACCGGCCGCGTCGACCGCCGTCATCTGCGGCGGGTCGTCGATCGCATGGGGCTCATACAGATCGACTCGGTGAACGTGCTCGTGCGCAGCCAAGAGCTGCCCCTGTACGCCCGGCTCGGTCCGCACCCGCGCACCCTGATCCCCGACGCCCAAGCGGATGGCGAACTGTTCGAGTACTGGGTGCATGAGGCGAGTCATGTGCCGATCGAGCTGCATCCCTACTTTCGCTGGCACATGAACAGCGATCACCGATGGGGCGGTGTGAATCGACTGTTCGAGGCGCGGCCGGGGTTCATCGACGACGTGCTCGAGCGGATCGAACGAGATGGCCCGATCGTCGCCGGCGACCTCAAGCAACGCCAGGGCCCCAAGGGCACGTGGTGGGATTGGGACGACGGCAAGATCGCCCTCGAGTACCTGTTCCACCGAGGTCTGGTCGCGGCGGTGCGTCGTCCCAACGACTTCGCCCGCGTGTACGACCTCGCCGAACGGGTGCTTCCTGCCGACGTGCTCGCGGCACCCTCCGTGCCTGAGGACGAAGCGCGCAAGGAGCTATTGGTGCGGGCGGCACGCCACCACGGCGTCGGCACCCTCGAGGACCTCACCGACTACCACCGCCAGCGCAATCCGCCGTGCCGGCCGTTGGTCCCCGAGCTGGTCGAAGACGGCCGGCTTGTCGAGGTGGCGGTGGAGGGTTGGGCGAAGCCGGCCTACATGCACCCCGACGCCGTGCTGCCGCGGCGTATCGAGGCGACGGCGTTGTTGTCGCCGTTCGACCCCGTGGTGTGGAATCGCGACCGCACCGAGCGGCTCTTCGACTTCCACTATCGCATCGAGATCTACGTGCCCAAAGCCAAGCGGCAGTACGGCTACTACGTACTGCCCGTGCTGCTCGGCGATCGTCTCGTCGGTCGTGTCGACCTCAAGTCGGATCGCGCCGAGGGCGTGCTACGCGTCCTCTGTGCGTTCGTCGAGGACCACGCCGACCGCGGTGACATGATCGACGCAATCGAGCCTGAACTGGTGGCGATGGCCGACTGGCTCGGCCTGGCCAACGGCGTCGAGGTGTAACGGTGGTGTCTGACACCACCGTTACACCATATGTAGACGGTCAGTCGGGAGTGATCGCCCAGCGGAGCGTGCGGGTGACGAGCTCGCCCGCTGGGCGAAGTGCGACGGCTTCGGTCACCGGTAGCCACGGCAACCGCAGCGGCCACCGCGTCCACCGTGGCATCAGCGCAACGGCCGCTGCGGCGATCACGCCGTAGGCCGGACGTGCGGCGGTCGGCAATGGTGGTCGCAGCAGCAGGTATGTCGCCGCGTCGCGCGCCTCGGGTGTGCCGCGTAGCTCGGGCCTGAACGCACGCAGCTGGGCGCGTAGTTGGGGTAGCGACGTCGGCGGCTCGAGCACCCCGAGGGCCCGGGCGACCACGGCGGTGTCGGCAACGTACGCGTCACGTTCACTGGCGGTGAGCCGCTCGACGCCATAGCGGTCGTGCGCCGCGAGAAAGCTGTCGACCTCGGCGAGGTGCACCCAGTGGAGCAAGTGCGGATCGTTCGCCGCATACGGCCGCCCGTCGGCGGCGTGGCCGACGACGCGTTCGTGCACGCGGTGGACCACGGCGACGGCGCGTTCGGCTTCGGTCGCCGGACCGAATGTGGTGGCGGCGAGGAAGTCGGCGGTTCGTTGCAGACGACCCCATGGGTCGTGTCGATAGTCGGAGTGCTCGGCGACACCGGCCATCGCCAACGGATGCAGCGACTGGAACAGCAACGCCCGCAACCCGCCGATGAACATCGCGGCGTCGCTGTGGACGTGACGAATCACCGCATCGGGCTCGAACCACGACGGCTCGTCGGTGTCGAACAGCTCCTCTCGTCGCTGATCGGCGTTGGGACCGACCACTCGCATCCGCACCTGCTGGCCGAGCCAGTCGCGCAGCGGATCCGACATGTCCCAATCGTGCCATGGGTCCGTGAGTACGCTCCGAACGTGCCAGAAGAACGCGCCGACGATGGCGGTTCGACGGTCGGCGCGACCGATCCGAGTGGACGGCGATACGACCGGCGACAGACCGATCGCACGCTGCCGCGGTGGGCGTTGCCGGCGATCGCGCTGTTCTGGAGCGGGTTCGTTCTGACCTTCGCTGTGCGCCATGTGTTCCACCGGCTGTCGGCGCTGTTGATCCTGCTCCTCGTGTCGCTGTTCCTGGCACTGGCGATCGAGCCGGGGGTCAATCGTCTCGCAGCGCGCGGATGGAAGCGCAGTCGGGCAACGCTGCTGATCGTCTTCTCCGTCGTGCTTGGCTTCCTGGTGTTCGCCGTCGCCGTCGGCACCCTCGTGGGGACCCAGGTCGCCGAGTTGTTGTCGGAGTCCGATCTCTACATCACCGACACGGTGAACTTCATCAACGACACCTTTGGCACGCAGATCGACCCGCAAGATGTGATCGACGAGTTCAACGATCCCGACGGCCGGGTGCAGCAGTTCATCCAGAGCCAAAGCGACGAGGCGGTGCGCCTGTCGCTCACCGCGGTCAACGTGATCTTCCAGGCGCTCTCGGTGGTGCTGTTCACGTACTACCTCGTCGCCGACGGTCCGCGGTTGCGCCGAGTGATCTGCGCTCGTCTCACCCCGAACCGCCAGGAACGTGTGCTGCACGCATGGGAGCTGGCGATCACCAAGACCGGCGGCTACCTGTACTCGCGGGCATTGCTGGCGGCGATCTCAGCGTTCTTCCACTGGATCGTGTTCCAGGCGATCGGCACGCCGGCACCCATTGCCCTCGCCCTGTGGGTTGGTCTGGTCAGTCAGTTCCTCCCCGTCGTCGGGACCTACCTCGCCGGCATCCTGCCAGCGCTGCTGACGTTCCTCGAGTCACCGCTCCAGGCGGCGATCGTGGTGGGGTTCATCGTGATCTATCAGCAGATCGAGAACTACTTCTTCGCCCCGCGCATTACGGCCCGCACAATGGAGTTACACCCTGCGGTGGCCTTCGGTGCCGCATTGGGCGGCGCGTCGCTGTTGGGCGCCGTGGGCGCAGTTCTTGCGTTGCCGGCCGCGGCGATGGCGCAGGCGCTGGCCAGCGAGTGGGGCAAGCGCTACGACGTCGTCGATAACCACCTCACCACGATGTCGACCCCGAAGCCGCGGCGCGGAGACCCCGACGCCGGGGGGCCTGATGACGGCGCCGCCCCTGCGTCGTCGTGACACCACCGGTCGGCCCGCTCGCCGTCGCTGTGCGCAGCGGCTTCGACGAGTGTTGGCACCAGGGTGCTGCCGTGGCCGTCGATGCATCCGGAGTGGTGACTGCGTCCGTCGGCGATCCGGATCTTCCGATGTACGCCCGCTCGGCGCTCAAGCCGATCCAGGCAGCAGCGTTGCTCGCTAAGGGGCTGACCTTGCCACCTGAGGAATTGGCGCTGGTCTGTGCCAGCCACGACGGTTCGCTGGTGCATCAGGCCGTCGTCGTGCGAATCCTCGAGCGCTACCACCTGTCGGTCGACGACCTCCAGAACACGCCAACGTTGCCGTACGGCGACGATGCCCGGGCCACGGCGATCCGTGGCGGCGAGCCGCCGTCGTCGCTGCAGCAGAACTGTTCGGGGAAGCATGCGGGCATGCTCGCGACGTGCCGTATCAACGGCTGGTCGATCGACGACTACCTCGACCCGCAGCATCCGGTGCAGCGGGCGATCGTCGACTATCTCGACGCACTGGGGTGCCCGTCGCAGCACGTTGGCATCGATGGCTGCGGTGCCCCGAATCATGTGGTTGGGCTGCGGCCGCTGGCGATCGCGTTCGGCTCGTTGCGGGCCAACGGCGCTGCACCACTGATGGCGATGACCGCGCACCCCGAACTCGTCGGCGGCCCCGACCGCGACGTGACCCGCTGGATGCGCACCGTTGATGGTGTGGCAACCAAGGACGGTGCGGCCGGCCTGATGGTCGGAGCGCGACCCGACGGCGCGGCCTTCGCCTTCAAGATTGCCGACGGTTCCGAAGCGGCGCGCCAGGCGGTCGGCGGCGAGGCGATGCGTCACCTCGGTGTTGATGCAACGACGGTGGCGGCGATCGCCACGGTCCCGGTACGTGGCCACGGCGCACCGGTCGGTACCGTTCGAGCTGTCCCGTGGACGGCGACACGATGAGCATCGATTTCCTCACCCAAGACGTTCCCCCGTACGGCGAGGCGGAGACCACCACGGCGACCATTCGGCGGGTGACCGCGCACAACCCGTCGAAGTTCACGTACCACGGCACCGGCACCTACATCGTCGGGCATGGCGACGTCGCGGTGATCGATCCCGGGCCGCGCCTCGACGAACACCGCGAGGCGCTCGCGCGCGCCCTCGACGGTCAGCACGTGCAGGCGATTCTCGTGACCCACTGCCACAGTGATCACTCGCCGCTCGCCGCATGGTTGGCGGAGGAGACCGGCGCCCCGCTGAAAGCGGTGGGACCGCATCCGAGCGACTCGTGGGATATCGGCGCCCTGCCGGACGGCGCGCTCGAGTACCACGAACCCGAGTCGCCCGACACGGCAGGTTCGGAGTCGACCGACCCGCCGATCGTCGAGGAGACGATCGACCGGGCCTTCGTCCCCGATGTGGAGGTGCGTGCCGGCGACGTGGTTGCCGCAGCCGACGGATGGACCGTGCGTGCCGTGCCGACGCCGGGGCACACGTCGAATCACTGCTGTTTTGCGCTCGACGATGGCGCCGAGACGAGTCTGTTCTCGGGCGATCACCTGATGGGCTGGAGCACCACGGTGATCGGGCCACCCGATGGCGACGTCGCCACGTACTTGCGGTCACTCGAGATCGTCGTTGATCGCCACGACGCGGTGGCGTACCCCACCCACGGCCCACCGGTACGCGACCCAGCCTCGTTCGCTGCGCAGCTGCTCGCGCATCGTCGCGCTCGCCACGCGCAGATACTCGCCGCGGTCGAGGCCGGTGAGGCAACGATTCCCGAGATCGTCGTCGACCTGTACCGCGACGTGCATCCGCGGCTACACAAGCCTGCGGCGTCGAGTGTGCTTGCCCACCTGGTTGCTCTCGTCGACGAGGGTCGCATCGTCACCACCGACGAACGTCCGCGCCTCGACGGCACCTATCGTCGCGCGTAACCGACGTTTTCATCGAGGCTTCATCGCGCGATCAGATCGCGTTTACCGGAGCCTCAGGTGGACACAACCTTGCGCTGTCATGGTGGTGTGACATGAACACATCGACCCTCGTTGGGGATGCGGTCGAGGTGCTGACGAACCGGTCACTCGGGGCATCGGCATGACCGTGAGCCCGGAACGACTGACTGCGGAGTCGTCGCTCAGTGTCTTCACCACGTTGCTCGGCGCGCTTGCACGGCCAGGGCGCGCCTTCCCGCTGCCCCGCGATGGCGCGGCCGCTGCGCCGCCAGCCCTCGTTCCCGCCTTGGCCTTGGCCGACGAGAGCACGCGGGTTGTGGTGTTCGCCGATACCCCGGTGTGGGGTGAGGTCGTGTACTCATTGACCGGTGCGTCGGTGTCGACGATCAGCGACTCGGAGCTCCAGGCACAGGCCGCAGTCGACCTACGGCGCGTCGACCTGGTGATCGCGCTGAGCCCGATCACGCCGGGTGTCATCGAGTCGATGGCCCCGGCGGCGCGCTCGGTCCTCGCTGCTGGTGCCCGGGTGGTGCTGGCCGTCGATGAAACCGCTGCGCCCCCAGCAACATCTGGAACCGACGACATGGTCACCGTGACGTTGCGTGGTCCAGGGGCGACCGACGGTCGGCGAGTTGCGGTGCGCGGGCTCACCCCCGATGTGGTCGTGGCGATCGATCAGGTCAACAGCACCGGCAAGGGCGGGCTCGACCTGTGGCTGGTGTCGTCGTCGAGCACCGTGGTCGGGGTGCCGCGCACCTATCGCGTCGAATGCGACGACCGCCGCTCCTCGGGCCGACGAAGCCCGGTCTAGCGACCGCGACCGCACTGTCGCGCGGTCTTCGGCTCGTCGTTACCCCTGCGCAGCCGCGGCGCAACCTGGTGTTCATCTGCGGCGCGTACAACATCAGTGGCCCGCAGTCGGTGGTTCCCCCCGATCACCGAACGGATCCCGGCACTCGCGGCGTGCGCTCCCCCGTCGTCGCGAGTGCCGCGGGCAGGCCGCTCCGACCGACGGCCTCGGGGCCCTCCGCGCGTAGCCCGTCAGACGGTTGCTGCCCGTGAACGTGCTCGTGCTCGTGCTCGTGATGGTGATGGTGATGGTGATCCCCGTGCTCGTCGAGATCATCAACGGTCGTGGTGGCCAACACGGTGATTGCGTCGTCGGCCGACGGCTGGTCGGTGAGCAGGGTCGAGAGGGCGGACGACGGGAAGCATCCCTGGGCCGCCCCCAGCCGCCATAGACCCTCGCGATCGCCAGGTCCGAACGCGGTATTGCCGATCTCCTCGGGGAACATCAACTCGCCTGGATCGGAGACGTGTGCGAGTCCGACAAGGTGACCGATTTCGTGTTGCACGGTGGTGGCGGCGATCTGCGATGTGAACAGGTTCGGCGTGTTCACAGCGACGTATCCCGTGGTCACCCTGTTGGTGACCGGATCGAAGCTGCCGCCCCCGATCCCCAACACGTTGCCCGCAAGGATTGGCATCGATTGGGGGTCGCCGAACACGATCAGCGCATCGATTTCCGGGGGAACGATCCGGTCGAGGCCTGCCGAGGTTCGTCCGACGAAGGCGAAGTCGAGTCCGGTTTCGAGTTCGATCTCGAGGATGGCGTCGAACACCACCTGCTCTTGGGCCGGGGTGGCCCGCTCGGAGTTGATTTGGTACTTGATCGGCGTGCAGGGGTCCCAGCGCGCGTACCCCGGGCCGTTGGCGTAGAGGAATGCGTGCGCGCCGTTGGAGGGCGGGGTGGGGCTGGTGATGCGCCGATCGGCGAGTTGGTTGACCTCGACGCTCCCGTTGAGCTCATCGAGCGCTGGCGGCGCACCGGCAAACGAGGGCCCGATATCGGTGGTTGCGCTGATCAACGCCACGGGGAGTGCGGCGGCGACCGCAACGAGCGCGATCGAGCGGCGAAGAGGCACGAATTGATGCTACGAGGACGCTCCGCCGGTTTCCCGTCACGAGCTGAGATCGAGCAGCGATCGAGCGACGATCGAGTTGATGCACCGTTGACGCCACGGTGCGACACTGTGACCGTGTCCGCTTTCAGATCACATTGTTCCCCTTCTCGCGTCGTGGTGACGGGCGTTGTTGCCGCATTGGTCGCAGCGAGCTGCGGCGGCGGTGGTGACGACTCATCCGACGCCACCACGGCGGCCCCTGCGGCGACCTCGGCCACGACGGCGCCGAGTGACACTGCTGCACCGACCACCGCGGCAGCCGAGACCACTGCGCCAGAGACGACCGAAGCGGCACCCGGCGGTGCCGCCACCAGCCTCGAGGAGGCCCGCGGGGCGATCGTGCAGATCGTCGCCACGGGCACATTCGAGGACCCGGTCGAGGGCACGCAGTCGAACGTGCCGGGCTCCGGGTCTGGCTTCATCATCGACCCGAGCGGAATCGCAGTG